>DASQXT010000139.1:0-32726 GCA_035639575.1 Geodermatophilus sp. | reverse complement strand
GGGATGATGCGGCGCACGGTCGCGGAGGCCGTGCACCACGCCCGCCACCGCGCCGCGTTCGGCGGGCGGCTCGCCGAGCAGCCCGCGATGCAGAACGTGCTGGCCGACCTCGCGGTCGAGAGCGAGGCGGCCACCGCCCTCGCGGTGCGGCTGGCGGCGGCCATGGACGACGGCGAGACCGACTTCCTGCGGCTGGCCGGTGCGGCGGCGAAGTTCTGGGTGTGCAAGCGGGCCCCCGCGGTCGTGGCCGAGGCGCTGGAGGTGCTCGGCGGCAACGGCTACGTCGAGGACTCCGGGCTGCCCCGTCTGTACCGGCAGGCGCCGCTGAACTCCATCTGGGAGGGATCGGGCAACGTCATCGCCCTCGACGTGCTGCGGGCGATGGGCCGCTCCTCGGCGTCCCTCGCCGCCGTCCGCGACGAGATCGACCTCGCCCGCGGCGTCGACGCCCGGCTCGACGCCGCGGTCGGCCGGCTGGCCGCCGAGCTCGCCGACTCCGAGCAGCTCCCCGTGCGCGCCCGCCGCATCGCCGGCCTGCTCGCCCTGTGCCTGCAGGCCTCGTTGCTCCTGCGGCACGCCCCTGCGGAGGTCGCCGACACCTTCTGCGCGACCCGGCTGGACGGCGACTGGGGCGCGGTCCTCGGCACCCTCCCCGGGAGCTCGCCGGTCGGCGCCATCCTCGCGCGCGCCCGGGTCTCCCCTGTCTGAATTGCATCCGTGTGGTTACCCTCGGTCGTACGTCGGGCGCTCGGCGCCGTCGTGAGGGGACGGCGGAGGGGTGCGGTCCCCGGGGCGGGGACCTGACGTCTTCCACAGGGGGAGAGAGAGCGGGAAGGGTGCACGGACACGTCGCGAGCGAGCACGTCGCTCCAGCCGACCCCTTCTCCTCGATCACCGACGCCGTCTACCGGATCGACCGCAGGTGGCGGTTCACCTACGTGAACGCCGCCGCCGAGAAGCTCCTCGACCGCCGGGCCGACGAGATGATCGGCCGCTACGCCTTCGACTGCTTCCCGGAGACGCACGGCACGGTCATCGAGGACGTCTACCGGGCGGTGCTCGCCGACCGGCGAGACCGTGAGTTCCACTACTTCTACCCGCCGCTGAACCGCTGGTTCGAGATCCGCGCCTTCGCCGACGCCGGAGGCCTCACCGCCTTCCTCCGCGACGTCGACGACCAGCACCGCGCCGCCCAGCAGCACGTCGCCGAGCTGCGGCAGCTGGGCGCCGTCCTCGAGGCGCTCCCCCCGGCCACGGTGGTGCTGTCGGGCGACGGCCGGATCGAGATGGTCAACCGGGCGTGGACGGCGAACGGCGAGGTGCTCGAACGCAGCGGCGACCGGTCCGCCCGGGTCGGCGAGCGCTACCTGGACGCGATGGCCCGGTACGTCGACCCCGAGCACCACACCGAGATCGCCGAGGGGATGCGGAGGATCGCCGACCCCGGGGACCCGGCGTCCACGTTCACCTGCGACTACCCGCACCAGGTCGGCGCGGACGCCGCGTGGTTCCGCCTGCAGGCCGCGCGGGTGGACGCCTCCGACCGGGTCATCGTCACCCACACCGACATCACCGAGCGGGTCCGCGACCAGCAGGCGCTGGCCTGGCGGGCCAGCCACGACGACCTCACCGGCCTGCCCAACCGCACGCGGCTGCTGCAGCTCATCGGCGAGGCGCTGCAGGACGGCGCCGGCCGGGCGGCGCTGCTCTTCCTCGACCTCGACGGGTTCAAGACCGTCAACGACTCCCTCGGCCACGAGGTCGGCGACGAGCTGCTGCGCCAGGTCGGCGGCCGGCTCACCGAGCAGGTCCGCCCGGGGGACGCCGTGGGGCGGCTGGGCGCCGACCAGTTCCTCGTCCTCGCCCGCGACTGCGACACCGCCGAGGCCGCGGCCCTGGCCTTCCGGCTGCAGAGCTCCTTCTCCCGCCCCTTCCACGCCGAGGGCATCTCGGTGCCGCTGTCGGCCAGCATCGGCGTGGCCGCCGCCACGCCCGGCGCCGACCGGGCCCACCAGCTGCTCAGCGACGCCGACACCGCCGCCTTCGCCGCCAAGGGCGCCGGCCGCGACCGTGTGCACGTCTTCTCGCCGGGGCTGCGCGAGGCGGCGCGGTGGCGGCTGGAGGTGGCCAACCGGCTGCGGGACGGAGCCGTCGACGAGCTCGTCGTCCACTACCAGCCGGTGGTCCGGGTGGACACCGGCGAGATCGAGGGCGTGGAGGCGCTGCTGCGCTGGCAGCACCCCCAGCGGGGGCTGCTCACCCCCGACGCCTTCCTGTCCGTGGCCGAGGAGACCGGTCAGCTGATCCCGATCACCCGCTGGCTGCTCGGCGAGACCACCCGACAGGCCGCGGCGTGGGCCGAGCAGGGGCTGCCGCTGCGCATGTCGGTCAACATCAGCGCCCGGCACTTCTCCGCCGAGACGCTGGTCCACGACGTGCGGGTGGCGCTGCACGACTCCGGGCTGGCCCCGGAGCGCCTGGTGCTGGAGCTGACCGAGACCAGCGTCGCCGAGGACCCCACCCGCGCCGAGGACCAGCTCGCGGTGCTCCAGAGTTCGGGCGTGACGGTGGCGATCGACGACTTCGGCACCGGCTGGTCCTCCCTCGCCCAGCTGCTCGCGCTGCCCATCGGCACGCTCAAGATCGACCGCTCGCTGTTGACCGCCGCGGCCCGTCTGGCGTCCCACGGCACCGGGCCGGTGCTGGCCGCGATCGTCTCGCTGGCCCGCACCCTCGGCATCCGCTCGGTCGCCGAGGGCGTGGAGACGCCTGCGCACCTGCAGATGGTCCGCGACGCCGGCTGTGACCTCGCCCAGGGTTACCTCCTCGCCCAGCCGATGCCGGCCTCCGACGTCCTGCGGTGGGCGTCCCGGGTCCAGGCGGCGGGTGGTGACTCGTGCGCCTTCGCGCTGCGGACCCGCGCCCGCTGAGCGGCCCGGTGCAGGGCCGCCGGCTGCGCCGCCGCACGCCGCGACGGGCCACGTCGCCGGGCGGGCCGCCGCGCACGACAGGTGCGCCGTCCTCCGATCCGCCCCCGGCCGGGCAGACTGCCCCGGGGACCGAGCGTGCGACGTCCCCCGAGGACACAGCACTGCCGTCGGGCACGGGGCACGACGAGCGCAGGCGAGGAGGACACGTGACCGACCTGGACGCCGCCGTGGGAGCCGTGCCCGGCACCGACGCGTTCGACGGGCGGACACGCCCGGCGCTGGACCTGCTCATCTGGGACGCGCCGAACATCGACATGACCCTCTCGACGGTGATCGGGGCCCGCCCCACCGCGGCCTCGCGCCCCCGGTTCGACGCGATCGCCGCCTGGTTCGTCGAGGGCGCGGGCGGGGTCGGGCCGGGGGGTGACACGGCGATCGACGCCCCCGAGGTGGAGGCGTGCGTCTTCGCCAACATCCCGCCGGTGGTGGGCAGCCTGCAGCGCTGGGTCGAGGCGCTGCGCAGCTTCGGCTTCGCCGTCTTCGCCCGGCCCAAGCAGCAGCCCGACGACGACATCGACCAGGCGATGCTGGACCACATCGAGGTCCGCCGGCACAGCCACCGGCTGCGCCGGCTGGTCGTGTTCTCCGGCGACGGCCGCAACTTCGCCGAGCCGCTGGAGGAGCTGGCCCGCAGCGGCACGCAGGTCACCGTGGTCGCGTTCAGCGAGGTCGCCGGCTACGCCATCGGCTCGGACCTGCTGGAGTTCATCGACATCGAGGACGTGCCCGGCGCCTTCGCCGTCCCCCTGGACCGGGTGCGCCTGGACGCACTGCCGCCGGACGGCGCCTGGCTGCGGCCCACCCGCAGCCTGCGGGACTTCGTCAGCTCCTACGTGCGCCGCAACGGCTGACCGGGTGGCCGACGGGGGTGCCGGGCCGGTCGCCACCGAGGACCTGCTGGTCCCGGGGGAGACGTGCTGGCGGATCGAGCGGGCCGACCGGTTCGCCGTCTTCGTGGACGCCGCCGACTACTTCGCGGCGCTGAAGGAGTCGGTGCTGCGTGCGCGCCGCAGGGTGCTGTTCATCGGCTGGGACTTCGACCCGCGCATCCAGCTCGATCCCCGCCGGCACGGCGCCGCCCGCGCCGACCGGCTGGGCCGGGTGCTCGAGGCCGCCGTCCGGAGCAACCCGGAGCTGGAGATCGGCGTCCTGCACTGGGACATCGGCATGCTGATCGCCCTGGCGCGCGGCCTGGCGCCGATCGTGCTGCTCAACCGGCGGACTCCCGACCGGCTGGTGTTCACCGTCGACCAGCACCACCCGATCGGCGGCGCGCACCACCAGAAGATCGTGGTCATCGACGACTGCATCGCCTTCGCCGGCGGCATCGACGTCACCACCGACCGCTGGGACACCGACGAGCACCGCGACGGCCACCCGCTGCGCCGCCGGCCGGGGTCGGGCCGCCGGTCGGGGCCGTGGCACGACGTGACCAGCGTCGTCTCCGGGGACGCCGCCCGGGCCATCGGCGACCTGGCGCGGGAGCGGTGGGAGAGCGCCACCGGGGACCGGCTGGAGCCGGTCGAGGGCCTGGAGGTGTGCTGGCCGGAGGACGTCGAGCCGATGCTCACCGACGTCGACGTGGCCATCTCCCGCACCCGGCCGGAGCACGGCGGCACGGAACTCGTGCACGAGATCGAGCTGCTGTGGCTCGCCGCCATCGCGGCCGCGCGGCGCGGCGTGTACGTGGAGAGCCAGTTCTTCGCCAACCGGCGGATCGCCGAGGCCATCGCCCAGCGGCTGGGCGAACCCGACGGGCCCGACGTCGTCGTCGTGAACCCGGAGACCTCGGCGAGCTGGCTCGAGGAGAAGGCGATGGACACCGCGCGGGCCAAGCTGCTCGCGATGCTCGAGGACGCCGACGTGCACGACCGGTTCCGGCTGTACGTGCCGGTCACCGGGGAACGGCGGCCGGTCTACGTGCACGCCAAGGTCCTCGTGGTCGACGACCGGCTGCTGCGGATCGGCTCGGCGAACCTCAACAACCGCTCGATGGGCCTGGACACCGAGTGCGACGTCTCGATCGAGGCCCGGCCCGGCGCCCGCCACGACGAGATGTCGGCCGCGGTCACGGGCCTGCGCGACCGGCTGCTGGGCGAGCACCTCGGCGTGCCGCCCGAGGAGGTGGCGCGGGCGGTGGTGGCGCACGACGGCCGCCTGGTCGCCGTGGTGGAGAGCCTGCGCCGGCCGCACGGGCGGTCACTGGTGCCCTACGTCCCGCCGGAGCTCGGGCCCGGCGGTCGGGTGCTGGCCGAGACGGAGCTGCTCGACGCCGAGCGGACGCCCAACCGGTGGCACCGGGTGCGCCGCAGCTTCCGGCCGCGGGTGCTCGGATCGGGGAGCCGCCGCCGCTGACCGCCGGTGTCCCGCAGCCCGCGGTGGGGAAGGAACCGACCTCCGGACGAGGAGGGGCCATGGCGGTCTGCGAGGTCTGCGGCAACGACTACGAGATGAGCTTCGAGGTGGTCGCGCAGGGGGCGCGGCACACGTTCGACAGCTTCGAGTGCGCGATCCACCGGATGGCGCCCATCTGCGAGCACTGCGGCGTGAAGGTCGTCGGCCACGGCGTCGTCGTCGAGGGGCACTTCTACTGCTGCGCGCACTGCGCCCGGCACGTCCACGGGGACACCGCGGTGCGGGACTCGGCCTGACGACAGCCGCGGGAGCATCGCAGCGAGCTCTGCGAGCGAGGAGCGGACCGCGGCGCGGAGTCGGCCAGGGGGATCGGCCTGAGGAAGGACCCCCTGCCCCCGGACGGGCCGGGCCGGTGGAACGAGCACCGGCGCCGGCGTCGTCAGACGGCCCGGCGTGGTCCCGGGACGGCGAGCTCGGGGGCCGCGCCGGGGGGTGGGACGACGGGCTCGGCATCGCCGCGTCCCGCCCGCGAGGCGTAGGCAGCGGCCACGAGCAGGCCGCCGACGACGTTGCCCGGGATGGTCCACAGCAGGTTGCCGGCCAGGTCCGACCAGTCGGCCACCCCCTCGAGGGCGGCGAGCGAGAAGGTCGTCATGTTGGCGATCGAGTGCTCGAAGCCCGAACCGATGAAGGCGAGCAGCCCCCACCACAGGACCGCCAACCGGGCCCCGTCGGTCGCCGCCCGCGTGGCCATCCAGACCGCCAGGCAGACGAGCGCGTTGCACAGGACCGCGCGCCAGAACAGCTGCGGACCGGTGGCGGCGGTCTTGGCCGCGACGATGCCGTCGAGCAGTGCCACGGCCGGGGACGGTCCCGTCGGGCCGGCCGACGAGCCGAGCACCCCGCTCAGGTGCACGGCACCGGCCAGGACCAGGGAGCCGACCGCGTTGCCCAGGAGGGAGAGCCCCCCGACGAGGCCGACGGAACGCCAGGCGGTGGCCCGCCGGCTGATCCCGTGCGCCATCACCATGACGTTGCCCGTGAACAGCTCCGCGCCGGCGAAGACGACGAGGGTGAGCGCGAGGCCGAAGACGGCGCCCTGCACCAGCTTGGTCGCCGGGGAGCCGGCTGCGGCCAGGGGAGCGGAGACGCTCACGAGGAGCACGACGGCGATCCCGACGTAGGCCCCCGCCAGCACCGAGCTCCTGAGGTAACCGGCCGGGCCCTGGACCGCGGCCGCCTTGGCCACGGCCTGCGCCGTGGTCTCCGCGGCGGCCTCGGGGACGGTGCGCGGCATCAGGACACCCCGCCCTGGACCGGAGCGCTCACGGCCACGTCGTCGACCCACGGACGGGTCGAGTGCTTGGCCTTGAAGTAGTCCCCGCCCTTGCGGACGACGTCGTCGGTGCCCCACGCCTGGCGCACCTCGGAGCGCTTCACCATCTGCGGGATGTGCTTGGAGCAGTGGATGTAGGCCTCGACCACGTCCACGGCGACCCAGCGCTCGGGACGCCGTCCGCCGTCCTGCAGCAGCCCGTCGAGGATGCTGTCGGGCAGGTCGGGCCGGGCGAGCAGGTCGTCGTTCTCCAGGATCGAGGCGCGACCGTTGACGTGCAGCCCGATGGCGTCGCCGCAGAAGTCGAGGAACAGCAGGCCGATGTGCCCGTTCTCGACGATGTTGCCGAGGCTGGCCATGACCCCGTTGCCCCGGTACTCCGGGTAGGCCAGGGTCCGGTCGTCCAGCACGCACACGAACCCGGGCGGGCCGGCGCGGAAGGAGCAGTCGGCCTCGCCGGAGGCGTCGGACGTCGCGATGAAGACCATCTCCATGCGGGCCACGTACTCCCGCATGTGGTCGTTGAGGTGGTCGAGCATCTGGTGGTTGTAGAAGCCGCGGGCGCGGCTGGTGGTGCCGTAGCGCTCCTGCAGCAGGTGTTCGCCGATCGAGCCGGGCATGGTCGTGTCCCTGGGTCGGAGGGGAGGGGGAGGGGAGGTCAGTGCGAGCCGAGGAGGCGGTCGGCCTCGGTGAGCGAGCCGAGCGCCGCCACCGGGGTGTCCGGCTGGCTCATCAGTGAGGTCAGCGCGCCGGCGTCCAGCGGCCGGGCGAAGAAGTAGCCCTGGCCGATGTCGCAGTTCAGGCTCTGCAGCTCGCGCACGTGCTCGCTGCGCTCGACGCCCTCGGCGATGGTCTCCAGCCGCAGCGTCTTGGCCAGCGAGACGATCGTGCGGGTCACCGCCGACTCCTCGAGGTTCGCGCCACCGAGGCCGTCGACGAAGGACTTGTCGATCTTGAGGATGTCGATGGGGAAGCGCTGCAGGTAGGTCAGTGACGAGTAGCCGGTCCCGAAGTCGTCGATCGCCAGGCGGACGCCGAGCAGCTTGAGCGCCTCCAGGGTCTGGATCGTCGTCGCGGTGTCGTTCATGAGGACGCTCTCGGTGATCTCCAGCACCAGCTGGTGCGGGGGGAAGCCGGACTCCTCGAGCGCTGCGGCGACCTCGTCGGCCAGGCGCGGCTGGTTGAGCTGACGGCCCGAGAGGTTGACGCTCATGACCAGGGGCTCACGATCGGGGAACCGGTCGAGCCAGGCCCGGCCCTGCTGGCACGCGGCCCGCAGCACCCACCGCCCGAGCTCGTTGATCAGCCCGGTCTCCTCGGCGACCGGGATGAACTCCATCGGCGGGATCAGCCCGCGGTCGGGGTGCACCCAGCGCAGGAGGGCCTCGACACCGATGAGGCTGTTGGTGCGCAGGTCGATCTGCGGCTGGAAGTGCAGCACGAACTGGTTGCGCTCGAGCGCGCGGTGCAGGTCGTTGACGATCTCCAGCCGGCGGACCGCGCCGGCCCGCATGAGGGAGTCGAAGACCTCGTACCGGGCGCGCCCGGCCTCCTTCGCGCGGTACATGGCCGCGTCGGCGTCCCGGAGCAGGCCGTGGGCGTCCTCGTCGATGCCGTCGGACACGGCGATGCCGATGCTGGCGGTCACGAAGACCTCGTTGCCGGCCAGCTCGAAGGGCTCCGCCAGCGCTCCGGCCAGGCGCTCGGCCAGCCCCTCGGCGTCCCGCTCGCCGATGGCGGACTCGGCGAGGACGACGAACTCGTCACCGCCGAAGCGGGCGACGGTGTCCCCGGGGCGCACGACGGCGCGCAACCGGGTGGCGGCAGCGGCGAGCAGGGTGTCGCCGGCGCCGTGCCCGAGGCTGTCGTTGACCAGCTTGAAGTGGTCGAGGTCGACGAAGACCACCGCGATGCCGCCCCGGCTGCGCTGCGCCAGGGCGACCTCCAGCCGGTCGAGCAGCAGCGTCCGGTTGGGGAGGCCGGTCAGCGGGTCGTGCAGGGCGTGGTGGGTCAGGCGGTCCTGGGCCAGCTCGCGCTCGACCACCCGGCCGAGCTGGGTGCCGATCTGTCCCATGACCTCGCAGAGGGCGTCGTCGGCCTGCAGTGGCTCGGAGGTGAAGAACTCCAGGACGGCGGTGACCTCGCTGCCGACCAGGACGGGGAAGGCGAAGGCCGCGGCCAGTCCGCTGTCCCGGGCGGCGTCGCGCCGGGGGAAGTTGTCGTCGGCGGTGACGTCGACGACCCACCTGGGCTGCTTGGCCGCCAGGACGCGTCCGGGGAGCCCGCTGCCGGCGCGGAAGGAGCTCGCGGTGCTGGCCTGCAGGAAGGGCAGGTGCCGCTCGTCCTCGGGGTGCACCCAGATGTTGGAGGAGCGCAGCGTCTCGCCGTCCTCGTCCACCAGGTAGATGTGGCCGACCGGCCAGCCGGTGTGCTCGGCGATCATCCGCAGGCCGGTCTCCAGCGCCTCGCGCCCGCTGGAGGTCTCGTTGGACGCGACGCTGACCTGCTGCAGGAGCCGGACGAAGCCGGCCTCCCGGGCCAGCGCCTCCTCGGCCCGCTTGCGCTCGGTGATGTCCCGCAGGATGCCGGTGAAGAACCGGCCCTCCGCTCCGACCCAGTGCGAGAGCGAGAGCTCCACCGGGAACTCGGTGCCGTCCGCCCGCAGCGCGTGCACCTCGACGGCACCGGACCCGATGACCCGGGGCTCGCCGGTGAGCAGGAACCGGCCCATGCCGCGCTCGTGCGCGTCGCGGTACCGCTCCGGCATCAGCATCGTCAGCGGCTTGCCCATGACGTCCTCGGCGCTGTAGCCGAACATGAGCTGGCCGCCGCGGTTCCAGCTCACGATCAGCCCGCGCGCGTCGGCGGAGACGATCGCGTCGCTGGCCGACTCGGTGACCGCGCGGTACTTCGTCTCCAGCTGGTGCAGCGCCGACTCGGTCTGGTGCCGCGGTGCGACGTCCTGGAACCAGAAGACGGCGATCGGCTCCCCGTCGTGGTTCACCATCGAGCTGACGTAGTCCACGGTCAGCGTGCTGCCGTCGACCGCGGTGAGCGGCGCCGTGCCCCGCGCGGGCCGGCCGGTGTGCAGCGGCGCGCACAGCGGACAGGCGGCCGGGGACTCGTCGGCCGGCCGGCCGTGGTGCTCCTCGTGCACCTGGGCACCCAGCAGCAGCGGGCGAGCGGTCCCCAGCATGCGGGCGGCCGCCTCGTTCGCCAGCACGCACCGTCCGGCCGTGTCGACGGCGTAGACACCCTGGTCGGTCACGGCCAGGAGGCGCTCGGACAGGGTGGGTGCAGGAGTCCCGGCCGGACCGCGGTCGCGGTGCCAGGGGCGGAGCTTGCGGGTCATGGAGAGCGGATCGGACGGGATCCACGTTCCCTTGAGCCCCGGTTCCCCACCTCCTCCCTCCGAGGGGGTCGGGGAGCCGGGGAGGCCCGCGGCGCGCCGGTGGGGGAACCGCAGCGGGGACGGCGGTGACGGTTACCGTTCCGTCGCGGCACCGTGCCGCGAGCGTCAGGACCGAGCGGGGGGAGCCCGATGGACGCCGTTGGCGCCGCCCGTCCGGAGGTGGACGGCGAGGCCGAGGTGACCCCGCGGGAGCACCGGTACCCCGTGAGCACCCGCGTCGAGCAGGTCACCGGCGAGACGGTCGTGGTGCGCCCCTCGGTCGGCGACTTCGCCGATCAGGAGGTCGTCCGGGTCGGGGACCACGTGCAGGTCTTCTGGCGGGACGCCACCGACGTGTGGGCGCTGCCGGCGCAGGTCGCCGTCGTCGAGCGCGGCGCCGTCCCCCGGTGGCGCCTGACCGTGCTCGGCCCCGCGGAGTCCGTCCAGCGGCGCGAGGCGGTCCGCGCCCGCATCCCCGTGCCGGTCACCGTGGTGCTCGGCTCGATCCACCTGGACGGCGAGGTCGTCGACCTCAGCGAGCGCGGCATCCGCGCCGTCGTCGACGCCTTCGGCAGTCCGCCGCTGCCGGGCAGCGTCGTCCTGCTGACCGTGCACCTGGAGGACGGCGACGTCACGTCGCGCGCCGAGGTCGTGTGGCACCACACCCGGGGCGGCCGCTGGGCCCTCTCGCTGCGCTTCCTCGACCTGCCCGAGCGGGAGCAGGACCGGGTCCGCCGCCGGGTGTTCCGGGCGATGCGCGAGGAGCGTGCCCGCCACTCCTCCTGAGGGAGACGCACCCGGCGCGGGGGCTCAAGGTCCGGCGGGATCTGCCGATGTACCAGCGGCGGCTGATCCGAGACGCCGCAGGAACGAGACCGGGAGGTCCCCATGAGCGACGTCGGCGACAGCCGGCCGACGGCAGGCACCGAGGTCCAGGTGACCCCTCTCAGGAAGGGGATCTCGCTGACCGGGTCGGTCGCGACCATCGTGGGCGCCACGCTGGCCGACTCGAAACTCGTGGTCCGCCCGGACGCGCCCGAGCTCGCGACGGCGTGGGGCATCAAGGCCGGCGACCGGGTCGAGGTCTTCTGGCGCGAACTCGGGGTCGGCCTGGCCCTGCCGACCCAGGTCGTGGCCGACCTGACCGAGGACGGCGCCCGCTGGGAGCTGCGGGTGACCGGCCCGGCCGAGCACAGCCAGCGCCGGCAGGCGGTGCGCGCCGGGGTGCAGCTGCCGATCCGGGTGCACGTCGACGGCACCGACACGGTGGGCGAGACCGCCGACCTCAGCGAGGCCGGCTGCCGCGTCATGGTCGACGGGTGGGGGCTGCCCCCCGAGCCCGGCACGCCCGCGGAGATCGCCCTCGACCTGGAGGACGGCGAGCTGATCGCGCCGGCCCGGGTCGTGCGCGTGCTGGTGCGCGGCGCCCGCTGGTGGATCTCCCTGGAGCTCAAGGACCCGTCCGAGCAGACGCGGGACCGGCTGCGGCGGCGCGTCTTCGCGGAGCTGCGCGCCGAGCGCGCCCGGAAGGCCGACGCCGACGACTGACGTCCCGCGGGGCACGGTCGGACTAGAAGCGCGACCAGCGGGATAGTCCCCTGGGCGTGACCGTCCCCACCCGCCTGCCCGAGGCCCTCACGGCCCTGCGGAACGCCGTCGCGGCCGCCCCGCTCGGCCTGGCCACGCCGGGCAGCGAGGCTGCCCGACGCGCGGCCCGCGGGGTGGTCGAGCAGGTCGACGACTACCTGCTGCCCCGGCTGCGCGACCTCGACGCCCCGCTGCTCACCGTCGTCGGCGGCTCGACCGGGGCCGGCAAGTCCACGCTGGTCAACAGCCTCGTCGGCGCCCCGGTCACCACGCCGGGCGTGCTGCGGCCGACCACCCGGTCGCCGGTGCTGGTCTGCGCCCGCACCGACGTCGCCGCCTTCGAGGGCGACCGGGTGCTGCCCGGCCTGGCCCGGGTCACCGGCGGGGCCGGCGGGCCCGGCGGCCCCGGCACGCTGCAGCTGGTGCCGCGGGACGACGTCCCGCCCGGCCTCGCGCTGCTCGACGCGCCCGACGTCGACTCGGTCGTGGAGTCCAACCGGGAGCTGGCCGCGCAGCTGCTGGCCGCCGCCGACCTGTGGGTCTTCGTCACCACCGCGGCCCGCTACGCCGACGCCGTCCCGTGGGACGTGCTGCGGACGGCGCAGGAGCGCGGCACCGCGCTGGCCGTCGTCCTGGACCGGGTGCCGCCGGGCGCCGCCGGCGAGATCGCCCCCGACCTCGCCGGGATGCTCGACCGCGCCGGGCTGGCCGGGGTACGGCTGTTCGTCGTCGAGGAGCGGCCGCTCGTCGACGGCTTCCTCCCGGAGGACCAGGTCGCCCCGCTGCGCGACTGGCTGTACGCGCTCGCCGCCGACCAGGAGCAGCGGGCCGCCGTCGTCCGGCAGACCCTCACCGGCGCTCTGGCCAGCCTCGAGGACCGGGTGGCGGGCATCGCCGCCGAGGTCGAGCAGCAGGCGCAGGCCGCCCGCGCGCTGCGGGAGGCGGCCGCCGCGTCCTACGCCGCCGCCTACGAGGGCATCGACGAGGGCGTGCGCAGCGGCAGCCTGCTGCGCGGGGAGGTGCTGGCCCGCTGGCAGGAGTTCGTGGGCACCGGCGAGTGGATGCGCTCGCTGCAGAGCTCGATCGGCCGGCTGCGCGACCGGGTCACCGCCGCGGTCACCGGCCGCCCCTCGCCCGCGGCCGAGCTGCAGGGGGCCCTGGAGACCAGCGTCGAGACGCTGCTGCGCGCCGAGGCCGACCGCGCCGCCGAGCGCACCGTCACCGTCTGGCGGGCGCTGCCCGGCGGCCCGCCGCTGCTGGCGGCCGCCGACACCGACCTCGACCGGGTCTCACCGGACTTCCCCGAGGCCGCGGCGGCGCAGGTCCGTGACTGGCAGGGCCACGTGCTGGACCTCGTCCGTGAGGAGGGCGCGGGCAAGCGCACCCAGGCCCGGGTGCTCTCCTGGGGCGTCAACGGCGCCGGTGCCGCGGTCATGGTCGCCGTCTTCGCGCACACCGGCGGGCTCACCGGCGGGGAGGTGGCGGTGGCCGGCGGGACGACGGCGCTGGGCCAGCGGCTGCTGGAGGCGGTGTTCGGCGACGCCGCCGTCCGCTCGCTGGCCACCCGCGCCCGGGAGGACCTGCAGGCCCGCGCCGACGCGCTGCTGCGCTACGAGCAGGACCGCTTCGACGCGCTGGTGGACGCGGCCGGGCCGGGGCCCGACGCCGCCGACGGGTTGCGTGCCGCCGCGGTCACGCTGGCCGCGGCCCGGGACCGGGCATGAGGGGACGGACGCCGCCGCTGGCCGACCGGCTGGCGGCGCTGCGCGAGGCGGTCGAGGTCGCCGACGGCCGCCTCGAGGTGCCCGAGCTGGCCCAGGCCCGGACGCTGCTGGCCAAGGCCGGTGCCCGCGAGGCGCTCGGCGACGCCACCGTCGTCGCGCTCGCCGGCGCCACGGGCAGCGGCAAGTCCACGCTGTTCAACGCGCTGTCGGGCAGCGAGGTGAGCACCCCGGGCGTCCGGCGGCCGACGACCGGGGTGGCGCACGCGACCGTGTGGGGCGCCGACGACGACCCCACCCACCCCACCGACCGGCTGCTCGACTGGCTGCAGGTGCCGCGCCGGCACCGCCACGCCCCCGAGCCGGCACTGGACGGCCTGGTGCTGCTGGACCTCCCCGACCACGACAGCGTGCGGCTCGAGCACCGGTTGGAGGTCGATCGGCTGGTGCAGCTGGTCGACGTGCTGGTGTGGGTGCTCGACCCCGAGAAGTACGCCGACGCCGCCGTCCACGAGCGCTACCTGGTGCCGCTGGCCGGGCACGCGGGCGTGCTGCTCGTCGTCCTCAACCAGGTCGACCGGCTCGACCCCGCGGCCGCGCGGGCCTGCCTGACCGACCTGCGCGGGCTGCTCGACCGGGAGGGCCTCGCGGACACGCCGCTGCTCGCCGTCTCCGGGCGCACCGGCACCGGTCTCGGCGAGCTGCGCGCCGACCTGGCCCGGCGGGTGTCGGCCCGGCGGGCGGCGACCGACCGGCTCACCGCCGACGTCCGCGGGGTGGCGACGGCGCTGGCGGCGCACTGTGCCGCCGGGTCCTCCGCCCACGGCGGGAGCGGGGTGGGCCGGGCCGAGCGCGAGCAGCTCACCGATGCGTTGGCCGAGGCCGCCGGGGTGCCCGCGGTCACCGCCGCCGTCGAGCGCTCCGTGCGCCGCGACGGGACGGCGGCCACCGGCTGGCCGCTGGTGCGCTGGACGCGGAAGCTGCGCCCGGACCCGATCGAGCGGCTGCACCTGGGACAGGGCGCGGGCGACGACGGCGCGGTGGTGGCCCGCACGTCGCTGCCGGCCGCGGGCGCGGTGCAGCGGGCCGGGGTGACCCGGGCGGTGCGCGCGGCGCGGGAGGCCGCCGGGGAGGGCCTGCCCCAGGTCTGGCGCGACGAGCTGCGGCGGACCGTCGAGGTGTCGGAGGAGCAGCTGGCCGACCGGCTCGACCGGGCCGTCGCCGGCACCGAGCTCGGCCCGCAGCGCACCCCGCTGTGGCAGCGCGGGGTGGGCGGGCTGCAGTGGCTGCTCACCCTGGTCGCGCTGGCGGGCGCGCTGTGGCTGCTGGCGCTGGTGGTCCTCGGCTTCTTCCAGCTCGACGACGTCGTCCCGCTGCCCCGGGTGGAGGGGCTGCCGCTGCCCACGCTGCTGGTGGTCGGCGGGTTGCTCGCCGGGGCGCTGCTGGCGCTGGTCGCCCGGCCACTGGTGGGGCTGCGGGCCCGCCGGCGCGCGCGGGGGGCCGAGCAGCGGCTGTACGCGGCGGTGGACGTCGTCGCGCAGGAGGAGGTCCTGGCCCCGATGGCCGAGGTCCGCGAGGACCACGACCGCTACTGCGCCGCCGTCACCCGCGCGATGACATCGTCGTCCTCCCGGACGACACCGCGGCCAGGTACCGTCCCCGGCCGCCGTTGAGCCCTTCCCGGCACTCGATCGCGGGAGCCTCCGGCCCCCACTCCTCGCGCCGCCTCGCAGGGCGACTGGCGCAGGTACCGCGACGAGGTGCCGTCCCCGGCTCAGGCAGGGCGCCGTCGAGCCGCTCGTCGGGGAGGCCTCCGGCCCCCGCTCCTCGGGCTCAGTCGCGGCGGTGTTCCCCGGCGCGGGGTTCGGGCACGGAACCGCTCTCCAGGGGGGCCAGGCCGTTGGGCAGCATCGCCCAGACGTGCTTGCGGCCCGGGCGGCTCTCCCAGCCGTAGTCGCTGGACAGCTGCGCCACCAGGTGCAGCCCCATGCCGCCGAGCGCCGGGTCGCGGTCGACGGCGGGGACCGGCGGGCGGTCGGGTGCCTCGTCGCTGAGGTCGAGCAGCCAGCCGTCGGTGCCCGCGACGACGAGCGCGCGCACCGCACCGCCGCCGTGCCGCAGCGCGTTGGACGCCAGCTCCTCGAACACCAGCAGCAACCCGTCGCGGGCGTCGTCGGTGGACGTCGAGCAGACCGACGGGTGGGCGACGCGTGCCCGCAGGTCGGCCCGCACGCGTGAGACGACGTGCATCGCCTCGAGCTGCCAGTGCCACACGTCGCCCGCGAGGGACGGCACGGGTGCGTGCGGCCACGGCTCCTGGCCCAAGGCAACCTCCTCCGCCGTCGCTGGGCGATGTGATCGGGGTGGACCCACCACCGACCCGTTTCCCCATCCTGACCGAAAGGCCCGTTCCCCGCAGCGGCGGCCCCCGAGGGTCGTCTCCGGCTCCCGGCGCCGTGTGTGGGGCAGACTGGCCGCGTGCAGGAGCTGTGGCGGGACCTGAGCCGGGTGGTGCTGGCCGACCGGCGTCTCGACGACGTCCTCGGCGAGGTCACCGGCATCGCCGCCCGCAGCATCCCCGGCGCCGAGTCCACCTCGATCACCCTGGTCCGCGGGGACAAGGCCTTCACCGCCGCGCACACCGGTGAGATGGCGCTGGCCGCCGACGAGCTGCAGTACGAGCGCGGCTACGGGCCCTGCATGGACGCCGGTCGCGCCGGCGTGGTGCTGCGGATCGACGACATGCGCACCGAGCAGCGCTGGCGCGAGTACACCGCCCGCGTGCTCGAGGTCGGCGTCCGCAGCTCGCTGTCGATGCCGCTGCCCTACCAGGGCAGCTCGATCGGCGCGCTGAACATCTACTCGACCGAGCCGGCGGCCTTCGCCTCGCAGGACTCGGAGGAGGCGGCGACGGCGGTGGCCGAGGCGGTCGCGGTCGCGGTCGCCAACGCCGACGCGCACGACCGGCTGGCCGAGCATGCCCAGAACATGCGGCTGGCGATGGAGTCGCGCGCGGTGATCGAGCAGGCCAAGGGCGTGCTGATGGCCCAGCAGGGGATCGGCGCGGAGCAGGCGTTCGAGGTCCTGCGGGAGGCATCGCAGCGCTACAACCGCAAGCTGCGCGACATCGCCCGCGGCATCGTCGAGTCCACCCAGCGGCGTCAGTAGGAGGACCGTGCCAGCCCCTCCAGCCGGCTGACGAGGAACTCCACCGCCGCCGCGCTGTCCACCGTCTCCGCCACCTCGACCGCGGTGGCGGACGACGAGACGCTGCGCCGGTCGACCAGCGTCTGCCCCCGGCCGGCGCCCAGCGTGGTGTCGACGACGACGTCCCGCCGCACGGTGCCCAGCGTGCCGGGCACGATCGCCTCGGTCAGTGCCAGCGCGTCGTGCAGCACGACGCCGGTCGTGCCGTAACTGGTGCGGGCGTGGTCGACGTACTGCTGCAGGATCGCCGCGGCGGTCGCCCCGACCGGCCCGGCCGCGGCGAACCGGGCGATGCCGTCGGCGTCGAGCACGGTGGGCAGCGTGACGTCCAGGCCGACCAGCACGGTGGGGACGCCGGAGCCGAGCACCCGCTGGGCGGCTTCCGGGTCGGCCCACACGTTGAACTCCGCGGCCGCGGTGACGTTGCCGCCGCGCGCGGCCGAGCCGCCCATGAGCACCAGCCGGCCGATCCGCTCGGCGGCCTCGGGGTAGGTGGCCAGCAGCAGCGCGATGTTCGTCCACGGGCCGATCGCGGCCACCGTCACCGGCGCCTCCGCGGCCAGCAGCACCTCGGCCATCGCGACCACCGCCGGGCGCGGGTCCGGCGCGGCCGGCGAGGGCTCCAGCTCGACGCCGCCCAGGCCGGTCTCACCGTGCACGTGACCGGCCCGCTCGGGCTGCCGGTAGACCAGCGAGTCGCGGGCGCCGGCGGCCACCGGGACGTCGGAACGCCCGGCCAGGTGCAGCACCCGCAGCGCGTTGTCGGTGGTCTGCGCCAGTTCGACGTTGCCGTGCACCGTGGTGACCAGGCGCAGCTCGACCTCCGGGCTGGCCAGCGCCAGCAGGATGGCCAGGGCGTCGTCGATGCCGGGGTCGGTGTCGATCACGAGAGGGGTCGCCACGGGCCCGATCCTGTCAGTCGCGCGGGGCGTCCCCGACGGCGCTCGGCCGGCGTCCGGCCAGCCGGGTGACCGCGTACGGTGTCGCGGCGCAGCACGAGCACCGCGGTGTTCGTGCCGAGCAAGACGCCGAGGTCGTCGCCGGCGAAGGCCAGCGCCGGCCCCGCCGCGCTGGTCACGCCGGCGGCGAGCATGCCGAGGCCCACGAGGAACGCGACGAGCGGCTGCCGGAAGGCCCGCTCGGCGTACACGGCCGACCCGCCCGGCGCGCGGCTACTCGGTGGCCGGCTCCGCGTAGGACGCCGCGGTCAGCAGGGCCAGCAGCAGCGCGACGAGCAGCGGCACCCGGATCGCCCCGCCCACCTCCGCGGCCACCCGGCCGGCCAGCGTGTAGACACCGGCGCCGAGGACGTCACCGAGGATGAACAGGAACAGCAGCGGCCCGGTGACGGCGCGGCGCAGCCGGGTGTCGGTCCGGTCGGCGGCCGGGGCGCCCCGGTCTGTCACCGGTCGAGTCTCAGCAGTGCGCACGGCCCGGCAAGTCAGCGGACCGGGGGGTCCGGTACCCCGACACGCCGGGCGTGTCGGGACGCGTCCAGCGGTGACCGGTGCCCTGACCAGCGCGTTCCACGCTCGGGACCGGTGGTCGTGTCGACAAGGGGGCGGCCGGGAGGGTGGGTCACCGTCCGCCGCGGGGCACCGTCGCAACGGTTCGGTCACGCGCCCTCCGGGAGGGGTCGCAGGAGGCCGTGGCGCGGGGCCGTCGTCCCTACCGTTCTCCCTGTCCGCAGCGACCGCGGCACCGACCTGAGGAGGACGTCATGGCGAACGACCGGGCAACCGCTCCGCGTCCGTCGCGCTCGGCTGACGGCTTGACCCTCGGCGGCCTCCTCGACGTCCTGGACCGGGCCGAGTCGGTGTCCACGCGCAGCGGGACGCGGCCCGTGCACCGCACC
The DNA here is from genome assembly GCA_035639575.1 of Geodermatophilus sp. Lineage (GTDB taxonomy): Bacteria > Actinomycetota > Actinomycetes > Mycobacteriales > Geodermatophilaceae > Geodermatophilus. Next base: position 14,284 of record DASQXT010000139.1, on the reverse strand, counting down.
GGCGCAGCGCGCCGGTCGGCCGCCGTCCGCCCCGTCCCGGTGCCTGCGGCGCGCCCCCGGCCGCTGCCCCGGACACCGGCCCCCGCGCCGGTGTGGACGGCGCCGGCCCCGGCTCCCGCGCCCCGCCCGGGCCTGCGGGCGCGGGTGCGTGGTCTGGTCCGCCGGCTCGCGCTCTGGGGCGCCGGCCCGGACGGCGCGCACCTCGCCTGGGGGCGGCCGGCCGCGCCGGCCCCTCGCCCCGACGGCCCGGTGGTGCTCACCGAGCTGCCGAACACCCCCACGGTCCAGCCCGCGGCGCCTTCCCCCGCTGCGGTGCTGCCCCCGGTCCGGGTCCGCCGGCCGGCTGCCCACCCCCGCGTCCCGGTGGTCGCCCCGCTCGCCCGGCAGGTGCCGGCAGCGCGGCCTGCCCCCGCACCGAGGACCGCGCAGGGAGGCCGCCCGCCGGGCGCCGCCCGGGCCTCCGCGCCGGCCCGGAGCCGGGGCGATCCGCGACCCCCTCCGGCCCGCGGGCAGCCACCCGGCTAGGGAAGGACCCCGTCCTCCTCACCGTTCGCAGGCTCACGGTGAGCCTCTGGACGGGGCCGCACCCGCCGGTGGACGCCGTCCCCCGCTCCGCCTCCCGGCACCGGCCGTCGCCCCCTCCGGCGGCCGCAGCCCGGTGGTCTCCGCTCCTCCCGACCGACCCCGCAACCGCTCCTGGCTGTCCCCTCCGACGGTGCTCCCCCCGTCGCCCCAGACGTCGCTGCTCCACCGGTACCCGCCTCGACCCCCCGCCGGCTGCGCTCCCGAGAGCGCTGCGCGCGGACCCTCCAGGGAGGCGGCGACCGCAGCGCGGCACGGCTGGCCGGCGGCGCGGACCGTCCGACGGGACGACAGGTCCGCGCCGGTACCCGTCCTCCGGGTCTCTGACCGGCACCGACCTGGCCCGGCGCCGTGGCGGGCGGCGTGCCGGCCCGCAGCCGGCCCGGGAGTCGACCGCAGGAGACGACCGCAGCCAGGAGCCGGTGCGCCGCAGGACGCGCCTCCCGCGCCGGACAGCGCCGTTCCCCCCGCCGACGGCGGGCGCCCTCCCGGCCCGGGGCGCCCGCCGTCGGCGTCCGTGCTCCTCGGCCACCAGCTCAGGCCCGGGCCGGGTCCCGCACGGTGCGCAGGTGTCACATCCGGCACAAGGGGTGGCCGCGGTGGCTCCGGGCGTGAGACAAAGAGAGCACCGCGCGTCCCGGGTGCTCCCACGGGGCAAGTGGACGACAGTCCTGACGTCCGTGCCTGCCCGAGGATGCGAGTGAGTCGACCGTGAACCTGGATCGGACGCCGGCGGAGACCGGGGCCCCCGACCCGGAGGCCGCGGCCACCCGCCTGCGTTTCGACCTGGCCATCGACGCGGCCGGGATCGGCAGCTTCGACTGGGACCTGGGAACCGGTCGACTGGAGTGGGACGACCGGATGCTGGAGATCTTCGGCTACGACCGGGTCAGCTGGCCCGGCACCATCGAGGCCTTCGCCGAGCGGCTCCACCCCGACGACGCGACCCGCACCCTCGAGGCGCTGCGGCACGCCATCGACACCCAGGGGGAGTACGACGCCGAGTTCCGGGTCGTCCTGCCCACCGGCGAGACGCGCTGGGTGCAGGGCCGGGGCCGGGCGCTGGCCGACGAGGCCGGGACGTCCGTGCGGCTGCTGGGCGCCGGGTACGACACGACCGAGCACCGCCATGCCGACGCCCGGGTGGCGCGGGTGCTGGAGTCGATGAACGCCGCGTTCTTCGCCCTCGACCAGGACTGGCGGTTCACCTACGTCAACGGCGAGGCCGAGCGGGTGCTGCAGCGCTCGCGCGGCGACCTGCTCGGCGGCGACATCTGGGAGCTCTTCCCCGCCGCCGTGGGCAGCGACTTCGAGGTGCACTACCGCGGGGCTGCGGCCACCGGGCGCGAGCGCGTCTTCGAGGCCTACTACCCGGCGCCGCTGGACGCCTGGTACGAGGTCCGGGCGTGGCCGGGCCCCGACGGGTTGTCGGTCTACTTCCTCGACGTCAGCGAGCGCCGCGCCGCCGAGGAGCGGGCCCGCGCCAGCGCCGGCCGGCTCGCCCTCATCGCCGAGGCCGGTGCGGTCACCGTCGAGACGCTGGGCTCCGGTGCGGGGGAGGACGCCGCGCTGCAGCGGCTGGCCGAGGCCGTCGTCCCCGTGCTGGGGGACTGGGTGATCGTCAGCCTCGCCGGCACCGACGGCCGGATGCGCGACGTCGGCAGCTGGCACGTCGACCCGGCGCAGCGGGCCACCGTCGCGCGCTACGCCGAGCTGCGCCTGGCCGCGCTGCCGCCGGACGCGCCCATCATGCGGGCGCTGGGCTCGGGCCGGACCGTGACGGTCCCCGACGTCGGCGCGGCCGTCGGGCGCACCCTGCCCCCCGGCGAGGTCAGCGACGTCTTCTGGACCCTCGACCCGCGGACGGCGGTGACGCTGCCGCTCGCCGCCCGTGGCCGCACCCTGGGCGCGCTGAGCACCTACCGCTCCGCCGGCCGGCCGGCGGCGGACGAGGACGACGTCGCCACGGCCCAGGAGGTCGCGGCGCGCGTGGCGCTGGCGCTGGACAGCGCGCGCCTCTACGACCAGCAGCGCCGGCTGGCCGAGGGTCTGCAGCGCAGCCTGCTCAGCGCCCCGCCGACGCCGGACGACGCGGAGATCGTCGTCCGCTACCGGCCGGCGGTGGAGGTCGCCCAGGTCGGTGGCGACTGGTACGACGCGTTCGTCCAGCCCTCCGGGACGACGATGCTGGTGATCGGCGACGTCGTCGGCCACGACACCGAGGCGGCCGCGGCGATGGGGCAGCTGCGCGGGCTGCTGCGCGGCATCGCCTACCGCGACGGGGTCGGCCCGGCGCAGGTGCTCAGCGACCTCGACGCCGCCGTGCAGGGGCTGGGCATGCGCACGATGGCGACCGCGGCGGTGGCGCGGGTCGAGCAGAGCCCCGAGCAGCGGGACGCCGGGCTGACCACGCTGCGCTGGTCGAACGCGGGGCACCCGCCGCCGCTGGTGCTGCACACCGACGGCCGGGTGGAGGCGCTCGCGGCCGAGCGGCCGGACCTGATGCTGGGCGTCGACCCGGCCACGTGGCGGTCCGAGAGCGTGCTGACCGTGCGCCGCGGGACGACCCTGCTGCTCTACACCGACGGGCTGGTGGAGGGTCGCGACCTGCCGCTGGACGACGGCATCGCCCGGCTGCGGGATGCGCTGGCCGACCTCGGCGACCAGCCGCTGGAGCAGCTCTGCGACGCGGTCATCGAGCGGTTGCGCCCCGAGCGGCTGCAGGACGACATCGCGCTGGTCGCCATCCGGCTGCACCCCCAGGGCTGAGTCGGCGGCCGGACGGGGGTGCCGAGGCTCACGGTCGGGCTACCCTCGTGTCCGTGCCCTCCGCCGTGCGCACCTGGTGGCAGCTGCCGATCCGGCAGCCGTGACCTGATCCGTCCTGCGAGCTGCCCTCACCGGCAGCTCGACGTCGGGACGCACCCGCCGACGGCTGACGGCGGGCGGCTCTCCTCCCGAGGAGAACCGATGACCCACTCCGAGCACCGGTCCCAGCTGCGCGCCGCTGCCCGCAGCACGCAGCTGGACGCCGAGATCGCCGCCGCGCCGGACCGCTTCCGCGTCCTCACCGGCGACCGCCCCACCGGCCCGCTGCACGTGGGTCACTACCTCGGCACGCTGGCCAACCGGGTGCGCCTGCAGGACGCCGGCGTGGAGGTCCTGCTGCTCGTCGCCGACTACCAGGTGATCACCGATCGGGACGGCGTCGACGGCATCCCGCAGGCGGTGCTCGACCTGCTCGCCGACCACCTGGCGACGGGGATCGACCCCGACCGGACGACGGTCTTCGCGCACAGCGCCGTGCCCGCACTCAACCAGCTGCTGCTGCCGTTCCTCAGCCTCGTCAGCGTCGCCGAGCTGCAGCGCAACCCGACGGTCAAGGCCGAGGCGGAGGCGGCCGGCGACCGGGCGCTGTCGGGGCTGCTGCTGACCTATCCGGTGCACCAGGCTGCCGACATCCTGTTCTGCCGGGCGAACCTGGTGCCCGTGGGGCGTGACCAGCTGCCCCACCTCGAGCTCACCCGGACCATCGCCCGCCGGTTCAACCAGCGCTACGCCGACGGCACACCACTGTTCCCCGAGCCCGAGCCGCTGCTGTCCGCCGCGCCGCTGCTGCTCGGCCTGGACGGGCGCAAGATGAGCAAGAGCCGCGGCAACGCCATCGCCCTGCGCGACGACGAGGACCGCACCGCGGCCCTGCTCCGCCGGGCCCGCACCGACGGCGAGCGGCGGATCACCTACGAGCCCGGCCGGCGTCCCGAGGTGGCCAACCTGCTGCTGCTCGCCGCGCTGTGCTCGGACCGCACTCCCGAGCAGGTCGCGGCCGACGTCGGCGACCGCGGAGCCGGCGCGCTGAAGGCCGTGGTCACCGAGGCGGTCAACGAGCGGCTGCGGCCGATCCGCCGACGCCGCGCCGAGCTCGCCGCCGACCCCGGGTTCCTCCTGGACGTGCTGACCGCGGGCAACGCCGTCGCGAACGAGCTGGCCGACGCCACCCTGCGACAGGTGCGCCGGCTGATGCACATGGAGTACCGGCCGGTGGCGTGAGGCCTCCGGAGCCGGGCGAGGTCGGGGTGCCGCTCCTGCGTGCACCGCCGCGGGCCGGCCGGTCAGGGCGCGAGCACGGCCCAGACGTGCTTGGCGCCGGCGGTGACGTACCAGCCGTGGTCGGTGGCCAGCTCGGCGATCAGGTAGAGCCCGAGGCCGCCCTCGCTGGGGTCGCGGTTGACGGCGGGAGTGGGCGGGGTGCCGGGCGCGCCGTCGCGGACCTCGATCAGCCAGGCGCCGGCCAGGGGGCGCACCGTGGCGCGGACCCGGCCGCCGCCGTGCCGCAGTGCGTTGGACGCCATCTCGTCGAGGGCCAGGACCAGCCGGTCGCGCAGGTCGGCCTGGTGCGGGCCGCCGAGGTGGGCCCGCACCTCGGCGCGGACGACGGGGAGCTCGGCGACGCTCTCGAGGTCCCAGGCGAAGTGCTCGGGCGCCGCCGGCGGTCGTGCGGACGGCCACAGCTCGCGGGCCGTCTCGCCTGTCACGCCGTGGTCCCCTCACGTGCTCGTCCCGCCCGGAGGCGCCCCCTGGCCCTCGCCCGGTGAGCGCGACCGATCGTCGGCTCGCGAGCGAGTCGAACACCTCCGTATGGGTCGGCACGGGCGGTCCCAAACATCGTGAGACAGGTGTCACACCGTGGCCAGCGCAGACACTGTGTGGCGGCGAGCGAGGGGGGCGCCGTCCGACTCGCGGCATCGTCGTCGCGGGCCGGCTGGGCCTCAGGCGGCCAGGGCGGTGAGGTACCGCCGGACGACGGACGGGTCGCGCATGGCCGGGCCCATGACCGCGACGCCGTGCGCCCCGGCGGCCCGGCAACCGGCGACGTCGTCCGGGCGCACCCCGCCCAGGGCGAGCACCGGCGGCGCGCCCGGGACCAGCGCGGCCAGCCCGTCGAGGCCGAGCGCCGGGCCGTAGCCGGGTTTGGAGGCGGTGGGGAAGACGGGGGAGAGGAACACCCAGTCGCACCCCTCCGCGGCCGCCCGGGCGAGCTCGGCAGCCGAGTGGCAGGAGCGGCCCAGCAGCGGCGGCCGCACCGCGGGGAGGGGGTCGGCGGCGGCCAGGTGCACCGGCACGCCGTCCGGTGCGCCGGCCGCCCCGCCCCACACCAGCAGGCCGCCCACCGCGTCGAGCACCGCCCGCAGGTCCGCGGCCAGCGCCCTCCGCTCGGGGGCGGGCAGGTCCTTGTCGCGCAGGAGCACCGCCCGCACCCCGTGCGCGACGGCCGCCGCGACCACCGCGGGCAGCGGCCCGGCGGCCTGGGTGCGGTCGGTGACCACGACCAGCCGGGGCGGGCGTGCTGTGCTGTCCGTCGAGCTCGCGAGCTCGCTCACAACTCGGGCAGGCCCTCGAAAGACGTCGAGGCCGCGGCGTGCCAGCGGCGCGGGATCCGGCCGGCGAGCAACGCCTGCCGGCCGCCCTCGACCGCCTGCCGCATGGCCAGCGCCATCCGCTCGGGGTCGCGGGCGCGGGTCACCGCGGAGGCCAGCAGCACCGCGTCGCAGCCGAGCTCCATCGCCAGCGCGGCGTCCGAGGCGGTGCCGATGCCGGCGTCCAGCACCACCGGGACGTCGACGCCCTCCCGCAGCAGCGCGATGTTGTGCGGGTTGCGGATGCCCAGCCCGCTGCCGATCGGCGAGCCCAGCGGCATGACCGCGGCGCACCCGGCGTCGGCCAGCCGGCGACCGAGGACGGGGTCGTCGGTGGTGTAGGCGAGCACGGTGAAGTCGTCGGCGACCAGCTGCTCGGCGGCGTCGAGCAGCTCGACGGCGTCGGGCAGCAGGGTGTGCTCGTCGCCGATCACCTCGAGCTTCACCCAGGACGTGCCGAACGCCTCGCGGGCCAGCCGCGCGGTGAGCACGGCCTCGCGGGCGGTGCGGCAGCCGGCGGTGTTGGGCAGCAGCCGCACGCCGCAGCGGTCGAGCACCTCGAGCATCGACGCGCTCGACGACGCCTCCACCCGGCGCAGCGCCACGGTGACCAGCTGGGTGCCCGAGGCCCGCACCGCCGCCTCGAGGGTCTCCAGGTCGGGCACGCCGCCGGTGCCGAGCAGCAGCCGGGAGGTGAAGGTCTGGCCGGCGATCACGAACGGGTCGGTGGCCTCCTCGCGGTCGAGGGCGGGAGCCAGGTCGGACGTGGTCATCTGTCAGCCTCCTGCGGTCGGGGCGAGGACCTCGAGGGCGTCGCCGGGGGAGATGCGCGTCCCCGGCCAGCTGCTCCGGGGGACGACGTCCCCGTTGAGCGCCACCGCGACCCGGTCGTGCGCGCCGCTGCGCGCGGCGACCAGGTCGGCGACGGTGGCGTCCGCGGCCAGCTCGGTGTCCTCGCCGTTGACGGTGACCTGCATGACGGCTACCTCCCGAAGCGGTCGGCGGTGAAGGGGGCGGCGAGCTCGGGCAGCCTGCCGGTGGCCAGCAGCTCGGCGGTCACCTCGGCGGTGACCGGGGTGAGCAGCACGCCGTTGCGGTGGTGCCCGGTGGCCAGCACCAGGCCCGGCAGCGGGCCGGGGCCCAGGAGCGGGGCGTTGTCCGGCGTGCCCGGGCGCCACCGGGCCAGCGTCTCGACCAGCTCCAGCTCGCTGATCCCGGGGACGACGTCGATCGCGTCGTGCAGCAGGTCGTGCACCCCGCCCGCGGTGACGGTGGGGTCGAACCCGCGGTCCTCGGTGGTCGCACCGACGATGAGCCGGTCGCCCGCGTAGGGCACCAGGTAGACCGGCCGGCCCCGGACCAGCGCGCGCACCGTGCCCTCCAGCAGGTCGCTCGCGCCGGCCAACCGCAGGATCTGGCCCTTCACCGGGCGCACCGGCAGCGGCGGGACGCCGGGCAGGCGGCCGCTGTGCGCGCCGAGCGCGAGGACGACGGCGCCGGCCGCCACCGGACCGCCGTCCGCCGTCTCCAGGCCCACCGCCCGGCCGCCGACGACGCGCAGCTCGGTGACCCGGTCGCGGACCAGGCGCACCCCGGCGTCCAGCGCGGCGACCAGCAGCGCGGCGTGCAGGGCCCGCCCGTCGACGGAGTGGTCACCGGCGACGAGCAGCCCGCCGCGCACCCGCGGGGTGAGCGAGGGCTCGCGGCGGCGGGCCTCCCGCGGGGTGAGCCGCTCGGCGTCCAGGCCCAGCTCCCGCTGGAAGGCGTGCAGCGCGGCGAGCTCGCGGACGTCGTCCTCGTCGAAGCCGACGACGAGCGTGCCGGCCGTGCGCAGCCCGACCGGGGTGCCGCTGGCCCGCTCGACCTCCGCGGCGAAGGCCGGCCAGCGCTCGACCGAGGCCAGCCCCAGCCGCAGCAGCGCCTCCTCGCGGTAGCCGGCCTCGGTGACCGGGGCGAGCATCCCGGCCGCGGCGGCCGACGCGCCGGTGCCGGGGGAGTCGTCCACGACGGTGACCGAGAGCCCCCGCCGGGCCGCCTGCCAGGCCGTGGCCAGCCCGATGAGCCCCCCGCCTGCGACCGCGACGTCGTTCACGACCGCCGGCCCCTCAGCACCGCCGGCAGGCGGACCAGTGCGGTGAGGAGGGCCGCGACCGCGAGGCTCACGAGGGACGCCGACCAGCCGTTGGCCGGGTCGATGCCGAGGTCGGCCTGGCGCGCGGTCCACCACGCCGTCCAGCCGGCGCCCGGGCCGGAGAGGTAGGTCGGCAGCGTGAGCTGGTAGGCGAGGAAGCCGGCGAGCCACGGCAGCAGGAGCAGCGGCCGGGCGGGGGCGGTGTCGGAGGTGTCCCAGGCGCCGCGCGGGGTGGTGCAGTAGGCGACCGCGAAGACGCCGACCAGCGGGACGAACACCGCGCCGATGAGGAAGAGGAACGGCTCGTACGCGGTGATGTCGAAGGTCAGCGCCAGCAGCGTCGAGACGGTGCCCACGGCCAGCGCGAGCAGCCGGCGGTCGGCGCGGGACACGAGGTTCTGGGTCGAGATCGCGGTGGAGTAGACGTTGGCGAAGGCCTCGTCGAGCTCGACGACGACCAGCACGAGCACCGCGAGGGCACCGAGCGGGACGGCGAGCAGCGCGTCGATGACGTCGAGCCCGGAGCTGCCGTAGGCGGCCAGCGCGAGGACGCCGAGGGTGAACATCGCGACGGTGGCCAGGCCGTAGCCGAGCGAGGCCCCGGTGAAGGCCGCGCGGCCGCTGCGGGCGTGCCGGGTGTAGTCGGCGACCAGCGGGAACCAGGAGATCGGCAGGGCGATGACGATGTCGGCCGCCGTCCAGAAGGACGTCGCCGCGCCGTCGGTCAGCGGCGGCAGCGGCTCGGCGAGCACCGTGACGAAGAGGTAGACGACCGCGGCCAGCGCCGCCCAGACGGCGTAGCGGGCCAGCACGCGGGCCGCGCCGAGCGGGCGCAGCGCCATCGCCGTGGCGAGCCCGCCGGCGACCAGCACGAACGGCCAGCGCGGCGTGCCGAGCACCCGCGCCGCGGCCTCGGCGATGATCACGATCTCGAAGGTCGCCCAGCCGACGCACTGCACGAGGTTGAGCGCGGTGGGCAGCGCGGAGGCGCGGCGGCCGAGCAGCCCGCGCAGCAGCACCATCGTCGGCACCCGTTCCCGCGCGCCGGCCGCGGCGGGCAGCCCGAGGAGGACGGCGCCGATCGCGGCGCCGACGACGATCGCGCCCAGGGTCGTCCACAGTGGCCGGCCCGGGAGGACGACGAACACCGCGGCGACCGGCAGCAGCAGGCTGACGCCGAGGTTGGCCCACAGGCCGAAGGAGTCGCGCAGGCCCATCGTGGCGGCGGGGGCCTGGGCGAGGGTGAGGGGCGCGTCCGCGGTGGGTGCGCTGGTACGGACGCCGTCCGACGTGCTCATGGTCGCTCCCTACGCCGGCATTACCCGGTCAGGTTCCAGCGGTCGGCGACGCGTCGAGTCGCCCTCTCAGCCCGGTCCGCCCGAGCTCCCGCACATGGCCGTTCCACCATAGGCCCGCCACGCATCGGACGCTGCGGGCCGCTGCCAACCCCCGACGCGTACGGTCGCCGCCGTGCCGGTCGCCGACCTCCTGTCCCGCCACCCCGACGCCTGGCGGGCAGCGACCCGCTCCCCGTTCCTCGACGCCGTGCGCGACGGGACGATCCCGGTCGCCGCCTTCGACACCTGGCTGGTGCAGGACGCGCGCTTCGTCGCCGACCTGCTGCGCTTCCAGGCCCGGCTGCTGGCACGGGCGCCCCGGCCGGCGCAGGCGGTCCTCGCCGGCGGGCTGGTCGCGCTGGTCGACGAGCTGGCCTGGTTCGAGGAGCAGGCCGCCGTCCGCGGGCTGGACCTCGGCACGCCCGCGCTGCCGGCCACCGCCGCCTACGCGGAGCTGCTCGAGCGGCTCGACGCCGCCGACGTCGGGACGGCGCTGACCGCGCTGTGGACGATCGAGCGCACCTACCTCGACGCGTGGTCGGGGGCGTCGCCCGGGGCGCCGGAGTACCGCGCCTTCGTCGAGCACTGGACGCAGCCCGGGTTCGCCGACTACGTGGCCGGCCTGGAGGCGGCGGCGGACGGCGTCCCCGCGCCCGACGCCGACGCGGTGTTCACCGAGGTGGTCGGGGCGGAGACCGCCTTCTGGGCGATGGCGCAGGACTCGGCGCGATGAGCATGGCGCAGGACTCGGCGCGATGAGCACGGCGGTGGAGGCGGCGTGACCCTCTCCGCCGACCTCTGGGCGGCCAACGCCGACCTGGCCGCCGACGCGCTGGCGCACCCGTTCGTCGTGGGCATCGGCGACGGCACGCTGCCCCGGGACCGCTTCGCGGGGTACGTCGCCCAGGACGCCTTCTTCCTCGAGTCCTTCGCCCGCGCCTACGCCCTCGGCGTCGCGCACAGCCCCGACCGGGCCACCCTCGACGTCTTCGCCGACCTGCTGGCCGGCGTCCGCGAGGAGCTGCGGCTGCACGCCGGTTACGCCGCCCGGTGGGGCATCGACCTCGCCGGCGTCGAGCCGCTCCCGGCGACCACCGCCTACACCGACTTCCTGCTGGCGACGGCGTCCCTCGGCGGGGTCGGCGCCACCTGTGCGGCGATGACCCCGTGCATGCGGCTCTACGCGCACCTGGGCCGGTCGCTGTCGGCCGAGCGCGCCGGGGACTACGCCGAGTGGGTCACCACCTACGCCGACCCGGCCTTCGAGGAACTCGCGGCCGGCCTGGAGCGGCTGCTCGACCGGCACGCCTCCGACGTCCCCGCGGTGCGGACGGCGTACCGGCGGGCGATGCGGCTGGAGATCGGCTTCTTCGACGCCGCCTGGCGCGGGGCCTGATTGCCGGGTTCCACGTGGAACCCGGACCCCCGCAGGGATGCCGCTCGCCGCACCGGGACACCGGCGACCGGCACGTGACGATCACGGGCTCGCGGTGGGGATGCGCCCACGGCGCCCGGCGTGTCCCCACCGGTGCTCCATGATCGTCGCGTCGCGGCCCGGCCGGCCTCACCCGTGCCGGGTGGTCGTGGGGTCGACGGCCGGGAGGAAGAGGCGGTCGAGCCGGTAGCGGACGACGGCGAGCGCGTCGTCGACGGTGCGCTGTTGCCCCAGCACGCTGCTGACCAGGCCGTTCGTCAGCGCGAGCAGGCTGACCACCTCGATCCGCGGGTCCGCGTCGGCGGCCACCTGGCCCTCCTCGACGGCGCGGGTCACGATCCCGGTCAGCCAGCGCTCCAGCGCATCGGGGGCGTACCGGCCGTCGACGGCGTCCGCGGGGGCGGTCAGGCCGGCGGCGTAGTAGGCGGTCCAGGCGAGCTGGTCGGCGCGGCTGTCGTCGTCCGTCGGCAGGATCGCGCCGAGGACCACCTCCAGAACCGTGCGCGGGGGCAGGCCGCTGCCGATCGCGGCGGCTCGCTCGCGCACCCGCCGGTCGAGGCGCCCGGCCAGCTCGGTGAGGCCCGAGACCATGAGCGTGCGCTTGTCGGTGAAGTAGTACTGCACCACCCGCAGCGACACCCCGGCCTCTGCGGCGACCTCGCGCATCGACACCGCCTGAAGGCCGCGGGTGCTCGCGATGCGCAGCAGCGCGGCGGTCAGTTCCCGCCGCCGCTCGTCGTGGTCGACCCGTCGGGGCACCGCACCTCCTTGGGGATACACGTGTACCCGAACCTGTGGTACGACTGTATCCCGACACCGACCGAGGAGACAGCCGTGGCCGTCCTGACCGCCCGCTCCGGAGACCTGGACATCGCCTACGAGGTGCTCGGGGAGCCCGACGGCGAGCCGCTGCTGCTGGTCATGGGCCTGGGCGCGCAGATGGTCGGCTGGCCGGACGGTTTCTGCGCGGAGCTGACCGCCCGCGGCTTCCGTGTGATCCGCTTCGACAACCGCGACGTCGGCCTGTCCACCCACCTCGACGGGCCGGTGCCCCGGCGGGCGTGGTCCCGGGTGCCCGCCGCCTACACGCTGTCGGACATGGCCGGCGACGCGCTGGCCGTGATGGACGCGGTCGGCTGGCCGGCCGCGCACGTCGTCGGCGCCTCCCTCGGCGGGATGATCGCCCAGCAGCTCACCGTCGAGCACCCCGACCGCGTGCTGTCGCTGACCTCGATCATGTCGAAGCCCGCGCCGCGCATCGGCCGGATGCGCGCGCGCACGACCCTGGCCCTCGTCCGGCGGGCCCGGCGGCTGGCCAGGGAGCAGGGGCGACCCACGACGCCGGAGGCGATGGCCGACTTCATGGTGGCGATGCAGGAGGTGACCGGCTCCCCGGCCTACCCGGCCGACCGGGAGGACCACCTCGCGATGCTGCGGGTGGCCATGGCACGCGACGCCGCCGGGCTGACCGGGCCGGGCGCCAAGCGGCAAGGTGCCGCCGAGCGGACCGCCCGCGACCTCCGGATCGAGCTGGCCGACGTGCGGGTGCCCACGCTCGTCGTCCACGGCGACAGCGACGTCATGATCCGGCCGGAGGGCGGGATGGCCACGGCGGCGGCGGTGCCGGGCGCCCGCCTCGTCGTCCACCCGGGGATGGGCCACGAGCTGCCCCGCGCGCTGTGGCCGAGGATCGCCGACGACGTCCGCGCCACCGCGGACGCGGCCGGTGCCTGACGCTGCGCTCGACGGCGTTCCCGCGGGAACGCCGTCGGGCCCGGTCGTGGCGAGAGCTGGTTGACTGCCCGCATGGCCGCGCCGATCCCCGAGCCGGACCCGATCATCGATCCGACCGAGCCGGTGCCCGACGACCCGGGCGAGCTGCTGCCCGACGCACCCGAGCCGCTCCCGCCGGCGCCGATCGAGCCGACACCCGAGGACCCCGGGGGCGACCCGGGCGGCGTCCCGGAACCCGCCTGACGGAGGACCCCGCGAGGTCCTCGTTCAGCCGAGGACGAAGCCCATCAGCAGGTGCCCGTTCAGGCCGATGATCAGCGCCGCGACCACCGCACCGGCGACGGTGGTGACCCGCCGGTTCACCCAGCCGCCCATCAGGTCGCGCCGGCTGGTCAGCCACAGCAGCGGCACCAGCGCGAACGGGATGCCGAACGACAGCACGACCTGTGACCAGACCAGCGCGGTCGTCGGGTCGCCGCCGAGCAGCAGCACCAGCAGCGCCGGCGCGAGGGTGACCAGCCGCCGGGCGAGCACCGGGATGTGCCGGCGCAGGAACCCCGCCATGACCACCTGACCGGCGTGCGTGCCGACCGACGACGAGGCGAAGCCCGAGGCCAGCAGCGCGAGCGCGAAGGCCAGCGAGGCCCCGGCGCCGAGCTGCTCGCCGAGCCCGGCGTGCACGCCCTCCAGCGAGCCGGCGTCGCCTCCGCCGGTGAACAGCTGCGCGGCGATCACCAGCATGGCCGCGTTGACCAGCCCGGCCAGGCCCATGGCCAGCAGCACGTCCAGCCGCTGCGCCCGCAGCAGCCGGCGCCGTCCCTCGGCCGTGCGCCCGGCGGTGACGACGTCGCCGTAGCGGCCCGGGGTGAGCGCGGAGTGCACGTAGATGACGTGCGGCATCACCGTCGCGCCGAGGATGCCGGCGGCGAGCACCAGGCTGTCCGGACCGGCGAACGAGGGCACCAGGCCGCCGGCCAGCCCACCCACGTCGACGCCCGAGCCGACCAGCGTGTAGCCGAAGCCCAGCCCGATGACCAGCAGCAGACCGGTGATCACCCGCTCGAACGGCCGGTGCCCGCGCGACTGCGCGGCCAGCAGCACGAAGGCGACGACGGCGGTGATCAGCCCGCCCACGGGCAGCGGGACGCCGAACAGCAGGTGGAGCGCGACCGCGCCACCGACGATCTCGGCCAGGTCGGTGGCGATCGCGACCGCCTCGGCCTGCAGCCACAGCCCCCGGGTGACCGGCCTGGGCAGCTGCTCGCGGCAGTTGGTGGCCAGGTCCCGGCCGGTGGCCAGGCCCAGCTTCGCGGTCAGCGACTGGATGAGCATCGCCATGAGGTTGGCCGCGACGATCACCCACAGCAGCGTGTAGCCGAAGGCCGCGCCGCCGGAGAAGTTGGTCGCGAAGTTGCCCGGGTCCACGTAGGCGACCGCGGCCACGAACGCCGGTCCGAGCAACGGCCAGACGCGGCGCCGCCCGGTGGTCTCGGGAGGCCGTCTCGGCGCGCCGACCAGCGTGGTGGGCAGGACGGCGGCCTCGGTCTTGGACAGGTACACGGCGGCCTCGCAGGGGTGGGTCGGGCGGGTGTGTGCACATCGCGTGGGCGGTCGCTCCTGGACTGCCCGCCCGGGGTGTCACGCCGGG
>DASQXT010000138.1:0-4390 GCA_035639575.1 Geodermatophilus sp. | reverse complement strand
GCGCGGAGCGCAAGCCGCAGTCGATGACCACGCTGTCGACCCACGACACCAAGCGCAGCGAGGACACCCGCGCCCGGCTGGCCGTGCTCGCCGAGCTCGGGGCCGAGTGGGCCGACCTGGTCCGCGGGCTGCTGACCCGGCGCCCGCTGCCCGACCGGCCGCTGGCCCACCTGGTGTGGCAGAACCTGGTCGGCGCCTGGCCGCTGTCCCGCGAGCGGGCGCACGGCTACGCGGAGAAGGCGGCCCGCGAGGCGGGGACCTCGACGACGTGGACCGACGTCGACGAGGAGTTCGAGACGGCCCTGCACGAGATGGTCGACGCGGCCTACGACGACGAACGGACGAACGCCGAGATCGAGCGGCTCGTCGCCCGCATCGCGCCGTTCGGCCGGTCCAACTCCCTGGCGCAGAAGCTGCTGCAGCTGACGATGCCCGGCGTCCCCGACGTCTACCAGGGCACCGAGCTGTGGGACCTCTCGCTGGTCGACCCGGACAACCGCCGTCCGGTCGACTACGAGCAGCGCCGCCGGCTGCTGGCCCGGCTGGACGAGGGTGAGGTCCCCGCGGTCGACGAGATCGGTGCGGCGAAGCTGCTCGTCACCTCCCGCGTGCTGCGGGCGCGGCGGGAGCACCCGGAGTGGTTCGCCGGGTACGAACCGGTGTCGGCGACCGGGGTCGCCGCCGACCACGTGGTCGCCTTCGACCGGGGCGGTGTGGTGCCCGTGGCGACCCGGCTGCCCGTGGGACTGTCGGTCGTCGGGTGGGGCGACACCACGCTCCAGCTGCCGACCGGGCCCTGGCGGGACCTGCTCACCGGCGGCCGGTTCGTCTCCGACGCCGAGGGCCTGCCGGTGGCGGCGCTGCTCGAGCGGCTGCCGGTCGCCCTGCTGGTCCGCGACTGAAGAAGGACCCCCTGCCCCCCACCGCTCGCAGGCTCGCGGCGGGACCCTGCAGGAGGGCCGTCCAGTACATCCCGTGATCCGGACGGGCCGGGACTGAGACGGAGTTCACGTCCCCGCGGGTGCGCACGCGCCCGCGGGGACGTGACCAGGTGATCTGTCCGGCCTCGGTCCGGCCGGCAACGCGTGTCACCCCCGTTGCCCCTGGGGCACGAGGTGAACCGCCGTGACCTGACCGTTACCTTGTCCCGGCACCCCCCATCCGGGACCGGGTGCCGGAGCCGATCCGCCGAACCCCGTCCGTCGGCCGCCGTACCTCCTGCACAGCCAGGACGGGGGTGGGGGACCCATCTCGGTGTCCGGCCGGTCCGGCCGGACACCTCGGGGTGAAGCCGTGTGCGCACGGCCGGGGCACCGATCGCTCCGAACCCGACAGCTCACCTCGCAGGCGGCGGATCGGGAGTCCCCCATGCGTACGTCCTCGTCTGCCCGCGTGCCCGCACACGTCCTGCGCCGCGGCGCCGTGGTGCTCGGCGGCGCCGCCGCCGTCTCCCTCGGCGTCCTCGCCGCCCCGGCCTCCGCGGCGTCCCCCAACGACTGGGACGCCGTCGCCCAGTGCGAGTCCAGCGGCAACTGGGCCATCAACACCGGCAACGGCTACTACGGCGGCCTGCAGTTCAGCCAGAGCACCTGGGCCGCCCACGGCGGCACCGCCTACGCCCCGCGCGCCGACCTGGCCACCAAGGCGCAGCAGATCGCCGTCGGCGAGCGCACGCTCGACGCGCAGGGCCCGGGCGCCTGGCCGCGCTGCGGCAAGGGTCTGAACCCCTCCGCCCCCGAGGCGGGCGCGGCTCCGGTCGCGCAGGCCCTGGTGTCCGCCCCCGCCCCCGCGCCGGCCGCCACCGGCGGAACCTACACGGTGCAGGCCGGTGACACGCTCGGCCGCATCGCCTCGCAGCAGGGCGTCGCGGGTGGCTCGCAGGCGCTGTACGCGGCCAACGACGACCAGTTGAGCAGCCCGGACCGCATCGCGGTCGGCCAGGTGCTGCAGCTGCCGTGAGACCAGGTCGCCCCTCGGTCTCCCCGAGGGAACACGGGGGATGAACGTCGGAGGCCCAGGACCCGCCGGGTCCTGGGCCTCCGACGTCCGACGGCCGCGACCGGCGACGAGCCCCCGTGGCGCACGGCACGCCGGGAACGCGTGGTTGGGGGCCGCCCGCGCGGGCATCACCCCCCGGACCGCCCCATGGCCACCCCGATCTCCCCTGGAGGCCCCTGCATGTCCGCTGCCGTCGAGTTCGCCGTCTGGGCGCCGGTCCCGGAACGGGTCCGGCTGCAGGTCGAGGGGTCGGTGCACGACATGCGCCGGGAGGAGGGCGGCTGGTGGCGCGCCGAGGTCGAGGCCGGCCCGGAGGCCGACTACGGCTTCCTGCTCGGGGACGACGACACCCCCCGCCCGGACCCGCGCTCGCGTCGCCAGCCCGAGGGCGTGCACGGGCTGTCCCGCCGCTACGACCCGGCCACGTACGAGTGGGGTGACCGCGCCTGGACCGGCCGCCCCCTGGCCGGGGGCGTGGTCTACGAGATGCACGTCGGCACCTTCACGCCCGAGGGCACCCTCGACGCCGCCGTGGAGAAGCTCGACCACCTCGTCGACCTGGGCGTCGACTTCGTCGAGCTGCTGCCGGTCAACGGCTTCGACGGCACGCACAACTGGGGCTACGACGGCGTCCTCTGGTACACGGTGCAGGAGAGCTACGGCGGCCCCGCGGCGTACCAGCGCTTCGTCGACGCCTGCCACCAGCGCGGCCTCGGCGTCGTCCAGGACGTCGTCTACAACCACCTCGGCCCGTCCGGGAACTACCTGCCGCTGTTCATGCCGGTCTTCAGCTCGGGCGGCGCCAACACCTGGGGCAGCTCGGTCAACCTCTCCGGCCCGGACTCCGACGAGGTGCGGCGCTACATCCTCGACAACGCGCTGATGTGGCTGCGCGACATGCACGTCGACGGGCTGCGGCTGGACGCCGTCCACGCGCTGGTCGACGAGCGCGCCACCCACGTGCTCGAGGAGATGGCGCAGGAGGTCGACCGGCTGTCGGTGGCGCTGGGCCGGCCGCTGACGCTGATCGCCGAGAGCGACCTCAACGACCCGCGGATGGTCACCCCGCGGGTGGCCAACGGCACCGGCATCCACGCCCAGTGGAGCGACGACTTCCACCACGCGCTGCACTCGGTGCTCACCGGTGAGGGCCAGGGCTACTACGGCGACTTCGCCGCGGCCGGCCTGTCCGGGCTGGCCAAGACGCTGACGGGCGCGTTCTTCCACGACGGCACCTGGTCGAGCTTCCGCCGCCGGCACCACGGTCGGCCGGTCGACACCGCGCTGCTGCCGGGCTGGAAGTTCCTCGGCTACCTGCAGGACCACGACCAGATCGGCAACCGCGCGGTGGGCGATCGCGTCTCGGCGTCCCTCTCCCCCGGCCTGCTCGCCGTCGGCGCGACGCTGGTGCTCACCAGCCCGTTCACCCCGATGCTCTTCATGGGCGAGGAGTGGGGCGCCTCGACGCCGTGGCAGTTCTTCACCAGCCACACCGACCCGGAGATCGGCCGGGCGACGGCGGAGGGGCGCAAGGGCGAGTTCGCCGAGCACGGGTGGGACGCCGACGAGGTGCCCGACCCGCAGGACCCGGAGACCTTCACCCGCTCCAAGCTGGACTGGTCGGAGGTGGAGCGGGAGCCGCACGCCCGGCTGCTCGCGACCACCCGGGCGCTGCTGGCGCTGCGCCGGCAGCACCCCGACCTGGTCGACCCCGATCTGTCGCGGGTGGAGGTCTCCTGGGACGACGAGGACCGCTGGCTGGTCGTGCACCGGGGCGCGCTGCGCGTGGTGGCCAACCTGTCCGGCGACGCACGGGAGGTGGACCTCGACCGCGCGGCCACCGGCGTCCTCCTCGCGACCGGCGACGAGCCGGGCCTCGCCGGGACGACGGTGACGGTGCCGGCGGAGAGCGCGGCCGTGCTCACCACCGCCTGAGGTGCGCCGGCTGCTGCCGCCCCCCGGAGTCGAGCTGTCCGACGAGGACCTGGTGGCGGCCTACACGCTGCCGGCCGGCCGGTCGGTGCGGGTGGACTTCGTCGCCTCCCTCGACGGGGCGATCACCGTCGAGGGCAGGAGCGCGGGCCTGGGGTCACCGGGTGACAAGCGGGTGTTCCGGGTGCTGCGGGCGCTCGCCGACGCCGTGCTCGTCGGCCACGGGACGGCGGCGGCCGAGGGTTACCGGCCCGTGGCCGCGGACTCCGCGGTCGGGCGGCTGCGGACCGGCCTCGGGCGGCCGGTGTCGGCGCCGGTCGTCGTCGTCTCACGGCGGGCCTCGCTGGCTCCCGGTGACCGGCTGGCCGTCGCGCCGACGGTCCTCGTCACCTGCGCGGCGGCCGACCCGGACCGGCGGGCGGCGCTGGGCACGGCGGGCGTCGACGTCCTCGTCTGCGGG
>DASQXT010000137.1:0-3715 GCA_035639575.1 Geodermatophilus sp. | reverse complement strand
CAGGTTGCTCACGTGTTACTCACCCGTTCGCCACTGATCCCCCCCGAAGGGGTTCACCGTTCGACTTGCATGTGTTAAGCACGCCGCCAGCGTTCGTCCTGAGCCAGGATCAAACTCTCCGTTGATGACCAACACGACACCGGCACACCCCCCGAAAGGAGCGCGACCGAAGGTGCCGACATCTGCGAAGACCAGACCAACCCGAAGGAAGGCCTGGGATCATGGCTGTATCCGAACAACTCGCAAAGAGTCATCCATCTCAACCAAAGGAATCCGTACGCAGAACAACCCAACCCTGCACGACGCAGGACCGAGCCACCCCACGGACGAGGTAAAACTTGGCATCGACTTTTGGCACGCTGTTGAGTTCTCAAGGAGCGGACGCACACCAACAAGAAACCTTCCGGCATCCCGTCGGGGCAACTTCTCTAGCTTACGACATCTGCCCGGGCCGGTCAAATCCTTGGGATCTGAACCATCTGGACGAGATGTCCCGCACTACCCATCATCCGGCCAGGGGCCGGGCGGGCCGTGCTGCGCCTACTCTACCTCACCCCCGAGGCCCTGCAGACCAGGTCTGCGAACCTCGTGAGCGCCCGGTGTCGGCGGCGCAGGAACTACTGTAACCCCTCCCGGGGCGTGCCCCGGACACGAGGATGCAGCGCCCGCCGCGCGCCACCTGTTCCCCGTGGGTCACGCCGGAGGAGGTGACGGTGCTCACCGCGGTGGAGCGCCCGGCACCCGACCATCGGCTGCGTCGCCGGCGCGGCCCCGGCGAGGAACGACGTGAGGGCAGGAGGAGCCGATGACGGGTCCAGCGGTGCACACCATCGACTACCACACCGGAGGGGAGCCCTTCCGGATCGTGCCCGAGCCGCCCGTCCCGCTGCCGGGCGCCACGGTGGCGGAGCGCCGGGCGCGAGCCCTCGCAGACCCGGGCGTCGACGCAGTGCGCCGTCTCCTGTGCCACGAGCCTCGCGGCCACGCCGACATGTACGGCGGGTTCCTCGTGCCTCCCGACGACGACGGCGCCGAGCTCGGCGTCCTGTTCTGGCACAAGGACGGGTTCTCGACGGCGTGCGGGCACGGCACCATCGCGCTGGGGACGTGGGCCGTGGAGTCCGGCCTCGTACCGCGGTCGCCGACCGGCACGACGGACGTCCGCATCGACGTGCCGTCCGGCCGTGTCACGGCGCGCGTCCACTCCGAGGGCGACCGCGTCCGCGCGGTGGACTTCGTCAGCGTCCCCAGCTGGTCGGTGGCCCTCGATGTCGGCGTCCGGACCGCCCTTGGGGACGTGACGGTCGACGTCGGCTTCGGCGGTGCGTTCTACGCACAGCTGGACGCGACGTCGGTCGGGCTGCACGTGACGCCGTCCGACCTGCCCGCGCTCCTCGGCCTCGGTCGGGAGGTCAAGCAAGCGCTCGACGCCACCCCGTTGGCGCGGCACCCCGACGACGAGCGGCTGAGCGGCATCTACGGCACAGTCCTGTTCGAGCAGGTGCGCCCGGCCGGCGGCGGGGTGCTCCACCACCGCAACGTCACCGTCTTCGCGGACGGGGAGGTGGACCGTTCCCCCTGCGGGTCCGGTACCGCGTCACGGGTCGCCGTCCTCAGCGAGCGTGGGCTGCTGCGTCCCGGGGAGACCCTCGTCCACGACTCGATCGTCGGCTCCACCTTCCGCGCCGTCGTCGAGGACGTGACGGCGGTGCACGGACGCCGGGCCGTGGTCCCGGTCGTCACCGGGCGGGCGTTCCGGACCGGCGAGCACAGCTTCGTCGCGGATCCCGACGACGACCTCGTGCCCTTCCTGCTGCGGTGACCGCGCCGACGTTCCTCGACGCCGCCGCGGTGCGGCGTCTGCTGTCCCCGCTCGAGGCGGTGGAAGCGATCACGCACGCCCTGCGCTCCGGGGTGGATCCCGCCGCCACCCCGACGCGGCAGACCGTGACGACGAGGGCGGGTCAGCTGCTGCTGATGCCGGCGGCGGCCCCGGACGCCGTCGGCGTCAAGCTCGTCAGCGTCGCCCCTGGCAACGCCGGCCGGGGTCTCCCGCGCATCCAGGGTGTGTACGTCCTCCTGGACGCCGACACCCTGGCGCCGGTCGCCGTCCTGGACGGTGCGGCACTGACGACGCTTCGCACACCGGCCGTCTCGGTGGCGGCCGTCCGGTCGGTCCTGCCGGCGTCCCGGCCGGTCAGGGTTGTCGTCTTCGGCGCGGGGCCGCAGGCGGTGGGGCACCTGTTCACGCTCGCCGCGGTCCTCGAGGCCGACGGGCCGCGTCCGGCGGACGCGCCGCTGTCCCTGCTCGACGTCGACATGGTCGTTCGTGCGCCTGCCGCCGCTGCGGTGCCGGCCACCAGCGGGGCGACCGTGCGGGTGTTGAGGGCGGGTTCGCCTGCGGCGCGGCGCGCCCTGGAGGATGCCCAGCTCGTGGTCTGCGCCACGACGTCGCACGAACCCCTCTTCCCGGCCCAGGACCTCAGGCCTGACGCGGTGGTGGTCGCCGTCGGCGCGCACGACCCCACGGCGCTCGAGGTGGAGCCGGCCTTGGCCGGTCGCGCGCGGGTGGTCGTCGAGGACCCTGCGACTGCCCTGCGGGAGGCGGGTGTGGTGCGGGCCGCCGTCGGCGCCGGTCTGCTCGGGCCCGAGGCGCTCGTTCCCATGGCGCACGTGGTCACAACGGCATCGGCGCCCGTCGAGGGACCGGTGCTGTTCGTGTCCGTCGGTATGGCCTGGGAGGACCTGGTCGTCGCGTCCGCGGTTCACGACAAGGCACTGGGGCAGGGGCCGGGCTGACGCGAGTCCTCACGGCAACGACGCCAGGATCCGGTCGACGAGCACGGGGTCGTGCGTGCCGCTGATCGCGACAGCCCAGTTGCCACCTGCAGCAGCTGCGTCCTTCGAGGAACCCCGATGAGCGGCAAGGCACGCCAGGGCATCCGCGGACGAACCCCCGACGCAGATGTCGATCCGGACGCCGCCGGCCGGCCACGGCCCCGCGTCTTCGGCACCGGCCGCAGGAGCCTCGAGAGCACAGGAACCAGCGCTAATGCCTCCCGGCGTCAGCGGTCCTCCGTCGAACGTCGGTCGGCAGGCGAGCCGGTCTGCCACGAACGCCACGGAGGGGTAGTACGAGACGTGGCCACCGGTGCCGACGGCCACGTTCCTGCCCGCCTCGATCCGGGACTGCCACCACGGCGGCACGAGGAAGGCGCCCAGCCCGCCTGCCAGGACCCCTGCAGCGACAGCAGCGACGAGCCGCCATCGCACCGGCCCTCGGGCTCGAGGCACGGCTGCGAGGCGAGGCCGAACGGGAACGGCATCAACGTCGGACACACCACCCTGTCGGACGACGCCGTACCGACGGCGAGGTCACGGGGACGGCATCACTCCTGCGGTCGCTGCGCGATCGCCGGGGGGGTGACCGGGCGCAAAACGATGGTGGCGGTCACCGTCGACCCCGCAACCAGACACCCCACAGGGATTTCTGGCACGGATCGACAGTGACCGCCACCATCGGAAGATGCTCGGCGGCGACCTACTCTCCCACCCGGTCCCCCGGGCAGTACCATCGGCGCAGACAGGCTTAGCTTCCGGGTTCGGAATGGAGCCGGGCGTTTCCCCATCGCTATGGCCGCCGAAACACTATGGAGATGAACGGACACGGGCATGACCCGACCGCACCTCGGGAACCGCATAGTGGACGCGAACA
>DASQXT010000136.1:0-4067 GCA_035639575.1 Geodermatophilus sp. | reverse complement strand
CCGCGTGCTGGACTTCGAGCAGACCGGTGACCGCGCCACGGCCGTGATCACCGACGCCGGCCGGATCGAGTGCGACCAGGTCGTCCTCGCCACCGGGGTGTGGACCGGTGTGCTCGCGGCGAAGCTGGGTCCCGCCCTGCCGATCGGCCCGGGGAAGGGGTACAGCGTCGACTACTTCCCCTCCCCCGTGCCGCTGAGCACGCCGCTCACCTTCGAGGACGCGCACGTCGCCGTCACGCCCCTGGACGGGCGGCTGCGGCTGGCCGGCACGATGGAGTTCGCCGGGCTCGACCTCGGCGTCAACGCGCGCCGGGTCGCCGCCGTGAAGCGGGCGGCCGTCCGCGGATTCCGCGACTGGGACGAGGACACCCCGCACGCCGAGCCGTGGGCGGGCCTGCGCCCGATGACCGCCGACGGGCTGCCGATCGTCGGACGGCTGCGCCCGGAGGGCAACGTCCTGGTCGCCTCCGGGCACGGCATGCTCGGCCTCACGTTGGCCCCCAGCACGGCCAAGACCGTGCGCGACCTCGCCCGGGACGTCGCGTCGGGGCGCCCGAGCCCGCTCACCCCCTACGGACCCGAGCGCTTCCTGCGGTCGTCCCGCAGGAGGGCCCGCCGGGCGGGGGCCCGCACCCGCGCCTGACCCGGCCCCCTCCGGCCGACGCCGGCGCGTCGGCCGGAGGGCCGTCCACACCCGTGCCGCCGCTGCCCGGCGCACGGCCTCCCCAGCACCTCGGCCGCACCCGGCGGTCGAGCCCCAGTGCTGCCCGCGGGACGACGCCGTCGCCTCGACCGCCCTCCCCTGGCGGGCGTCGGGACCGGCCGCCTCCACCCCGCGGAGCAGCGGACCACGCAGAGACACACGGGGACCGCACCGCCACACGACCGCACCCGACCAAGGAGACAGACAGCATGTCCGCAACGCCAGATGCCCTCCCGGTGGAGGGCGCGTACGAGGCGAGCGACGCCCACCTCAAGCAACAGATCAGCCTCTTCGGCCTGATCGCCCTCGCGGTCAGCGTCCAGGTCGGGTCCGGCTGGCTGCTCGCCACCCTCGCCGCGGCGAGCATCGCCGGTCCCGCCTCCATCCTCACCTGGGTCCTGGGTGCGGTGTTCTTCGGCATCATCGGGGTCACCTGGATGGAGCTCGGCGCGATGCTGCCGCGATCGGGCGCGGGGGTGCGCTACCCCCGGCTGACGCACGGCGCGTTCCTCAGCTGGTTCAACGGCTGGGGTTACCTCATCGCGGCGCTCGCGCTACCGGTGATCGAGGTCCAGGCCGTCATCACCTACATCGGCGGTCACTGGCGACAGCTGGGCCTGCTTGAGGAGCGGGCCGGTATCACGGTCCTCTCCTGGCCGCGCGGCATCCTCGTCGGCTTCGTCCTGCTCTTCGTGTTCTTCCTGCTCAACTCCTTCGGGGCGAAGCTGCTCAGCGAGTCGAACAAGTACGTCACCATCTGGAAGCTCGTCATCCCGCTGGTCACCGCCGCGCTGATGTTCTCCGCGTTCTCCTCGGCGAACTTCACCATCGGCGGCGGGTTCGCGCCGCTGGGCGGGGGCGCGGTGTTCGGTGCCCTCGCCAGCGGCGGCATCGTCTTCGCCTACTCGGGTCTCCGGCAGATCCTCGACTTCGGCGGCGAGGTCGTGAACCCGCAGCGCAACATCCCGATCGCGATCGTCGTCGGCGGCCTCATCGTCCCGCTCGTCATCTACATCCTGCTGCAGATCGGTTTCCTCGGTGCCGTCGACTGGGCGGACGCCGGGGTGGCACCTGGTGACTGGGCTGGCCTGATCGGCAGCGGCTGGGCGTCCGCCCCGCTGCTCAACGCCGTTGCCGCGGCCGGCTTCACGTGGTTCTCGGTGGTCCTGCTCACCGACGCCGCGCTCTCGCCCGCTGCAACCGGCTGGGTGTGGCTCGGCATCGGTACCCGGACGGTCTACTCCATGTCGGTCAATGGCGAGCTGCCGAAGCCCTTCCAGCGGATCAACCGTCACGGCACCCCGATCGTGGCCCTGGCCGCATGCACGGCGCTCGGCCTGTTGTTCTTCTTCCCCGCGCCGAGCTGGTACCTCTTCGTCGGGATGGTCTCCATCGCGCTCACCCTCAGCTACGTGATGGGCGGCCCGGTCCTGGTCGTGCTGAGGCGCACGGCACCGGACTTCCCCCGTCCGGTGAAGCTGAAGGGTGCCTTCTTCTGGGGCCTGGCCGGGTACGTCGCGAGCCTCCTGCTCATCTACTTCGCGGGATGGGTGCCCCTGATCAACCTCTTCACCATCGTGTTCTTCGCGCTCCCGTTGTACGGCGCCTACACCAGCGTGCGTGAGGGGTGGAGCCGGAGCGTCCCGAGCTGGCTGCTGTCCGCGGCGTTCACGATCGCCTGGGTCATCACCGCGGTCGGTGGTGGCTGGCTGGCCACGCTGGACCAGGAGCAACGGCCGGGTGGCTGGGGGTTCCCCGTCTTCTTCACGGCCATCGTGCTCATCGTCGCCCTGTTCATGGCGGGCCTCTACGCGGTGAGCACCGACGTCGGCCGGCGCCACATCCGCGGGGGGGCCTGGCTGGTCGCCACGATCCTCGCCCTGCTGCTCGTCGCCTACCTCGGCCCGTTCGGACCGTTGGACTCCCCGGTGCTCGCCAACCCGGTCGACCTCGTGCTCATGGTCCTGATCGCCGTCGGTTCGTTCGTCTGGTCGGTGCGGTCGGGCGGTCCCACCGAGGAGCTCGGGATGATCCTCGCCTCCCAGGCGGAGCGTGACCGCGCCCAGTCGATGAGCTGATCGGCGTCGTGGTGCGGGGGGTCCGGGTGCTCCGTGGCGGGCGCCCGGACCGTCCGCGTGTCCAGCGCGGGAAGTCGGGCCACCCGGGTGACGACCTACCATCGACGGTCGTGCCCGCCGCCGCCCGCACCGTGGACCTCGACGTCGCGACGCTGACCGACTTCCTGGGCTCCTGCGCCCCGTTCGACGCCCTGGAGCCCGCCGAACGGGCCCGGATCGCCGCGCACGCCGTCGTCGAGCGGTACGAGGCCGGCGACGTCGTCCTCGACGCCTTCGACGCCCGCGTCACCGAGCTCTTCGTCGTGTGGGAGGGCCGGGTCGACATCTGGGTCAACGCCGACCGGTTGACCGAGCTGCCGGACAAGACGGAGGGCAGCGGTGGCCTGTTCGGCTACGTCGCCGCCCTCACCGGAACCGCGCTCAGGCCGCGGGCCGTCGCCGTGGGGAGGGTGGTGGTCGTCCGGCTGCCGGCCGACGTCGTCGCACCGGCCTTCGCGTCCCGCCGGGGCGCGCGGTTCCTCGCCCAGGAGGTCTGGTCGACCAACCAGCGCGCGGTCGGGGTCCCCGCGTACACCCTCGTCGACGACCTCGTGGCCCGCGCACCGCTGGTGGTCGACCCCGCGGTCTCGATCTCCGAGACCGCCCTGCGGATGGCCCAGGCCGACCTCGGCTACGCCGCCGTCCGGATCGCCCCCGGGCGGTTCGGGCTGGTCACGGACGCGTCCATCCGGGACGTCGTCGCAGCCGCCCTGCCCACGACCGGTCCGGTCGCGGAGGTCATGGACCCCGCCCCACCGACGGTCCAGCTCGGGGCGTCGGCGACCGAGGCGCTGATCAGAGTGCTGGAACGGGCGGCGGACGTCGTCCTCGTCACCGACCGCACGGGTGAGCTGTGCGGCGCGGTGGCGCCCATCGACTTCGTGGTGTCGTCGACGACCGCGGGGGCGGCGCTGCACGAGCAGCTCCGTCGCGCGACCACGGTCGCGGAGCTGGAGCACCGCTACCGCGGGGTCCCGCAGCTCGTCGGCGACCTCATGGCCCGCGGCCTGGCCTCGAGCCGGGTCATCACCGTCCACTCGGCGCTCGTGGACACCCTCGTGCGTCGTGCGGTCCAGCTGGTCGTGGCGGCACACCCCGACCTCGACGTGGACGCGTTCACGTGGCTGTCCCTCGGCAGCAACGGGCGACGCGAGGCGGTGCTCGGCTCGGACATCGACGCGGCCGTCTCGTTCGCCGACGGGACGAGCGCCGACGAGATCGCGCGCTACCGTCCCGCGTTCCTCGAG
>DASQXT010000135.1:0-2423 GCA_035639575.1 Geodermatophilus sp. | reverse complement strand
GAGCACTTCGAGATGCGCACGCACAAGCGCCTCATCGACATCCTCGACCCGACGCCGAAGACGGTCGACGCGCTCATGCGCATCGACCTGCCGGCCTCGGTCGACGTCAACATCCAGTAAGGGCAGTCAGCAGACATGGCGAGCACATTCCGTGGTCTCCTCGGCGAGAAGCTGGGCATGACCCAGGTCTTCGACGAGAACAACCGCATCGTGCCGGTGACCGTCGTCAAGGCGGGCCCGTGTGTGGTGACCCAGGTGCGCACCCCCGAGGTCGACGGCTACAGCGCCGTCCAGCTCGGCTTCGGTGAGATCGACCCGCGCAAGGTGAACAAGCCCGAGGGCGGGCACTTCGCCAAGGCGGGCGTGACGCCGCGGCGGCACCTGGTCGAGCTGCGCACGAAGGACGCGTCGGACTACACGGTCGGCCAGGAGCTGACCGCCGAGGTCTTCGACGGCGTGGCCAAGGTCGACGTCATCGGCACCAGCAAGGGCAAGGGCACCGCCGGTGTCATGAAGCGGCACGGCTTCCGCGGCCTGGGCGCCGCGCACGGCACCCAGCGCAAGCACCGGTCGCCCGGCTCCATCGGCGGGGCCTCGACCCCCGGCCGCGTCTTCAAGGGTCTGCGCATGGCCGGCCGCATGGGCGCGGTCAAGACGACGACCCTGTCGCTGAACGTCCACAAGGTGGACGTCGAGCGCGGGCTGCTGCTGATCAAGGGCGCGATCCCCGGCCCGAAGGGCGGCCTCGTGCTCGTCCGCTCGGCCGTCAAGGGTGGCCCCGTGGGGAGTGAGAACCAGTGACCACGTCCACCACCGGTGTGGCGACCGACACCCGGACCGACCGGCAGGTCGACGTCCGCACCCCGGCGGGGGAGACCTCCGGCAGCGTGACGCTGCCCGGTGAGCTCTTCGACGCGTCGGCCAACGTCTCGCTCATGCACCAGGTCGTGGTGGCCCAGCTGGCCGCCGCGCGCCAGGGCACGCACGCGACGAAGACCCGTGGCCAGGTCAGCGGTGGCGGCGCCAAGCCCTACCGCCAGAAGGGCACCGGCCGCGCCCGGCAGGGCTCGACCCGCGCGCCGCAGTTCGAGGGTGGTGGCACCGTCCACGGCCCCCAGCCGCGCGACTACTCGCAGAAGACCCCCAAGAAGATGAAGGCCGCCGCCCTGCGCGGTGCCCTCTCCGACCGGGCCCGCGAGAACCGCGTGCACGTCGTCAGCACCTTCGTCGACGGCGACGCCCCGAAGACCAGGGCCGCGCTGGCGACGCTGCAGTCGGTCACCCAGGCCAAGCGGGTGCTCGTGGTCCTCGACCGCGACGACACGCTGAACTGGGTGAGCCTGCGCAACCTGCCGCAGGTGCACCTGCTCGAGGCCGGCCAGCTCAACACCTACGACGTGCTGGTCGCCGACGAGGTGGTCTTCACGGAGGCCGCGCTCGCCGAGTTCGTCTCCGGCCCGGCCAGGGGCCGCGGTGTCGCCAAGCCCGACCTGACGACGCCGGACATCCCGGGCGCCATCCCGTCGATCCAGGGGGAGGGGACCACCGACCTCGACCTGGGTGAGAGCCCGGTCGAGCCGGCGCCGGAGACGACGTCCGCCGCGGGGACGGCCGCGCCCACGGCCACCACGCCGCAGGAGGCCGCTCCGGCCACCGCCGCCGAGGCCGCCTCGGCTCCGGTCGCGCGAGCCGAGGCCGCCAACGCCGGTGCCGACGCCACGCCGCCCACCGAGGACGGCACCACCGACGCGACCCCCGAGGAGAAGGCATGAGCGTCCGCGACCCCCGGGACGTCCTGCTGTCCCCGGTCATCTCGGAGAAGAGCTACGGGCTGCTCGACGAGAACCAGTACACGTTCATCGTCCTGCCCGAGGCCAACAAGACGCAGATCAAGATCGCGGTCGAGCAGGTCTTCAACGTGAAGGTCCTCGGCGTGAACACGATCAACCGCCAGGGCAAGCGCAAGCGCAGCCGGGGCAACAAGCTCGGCAAGCGCAAGGACACCAAGCGCGCCATCGTCTCGCTGGCGCCCGGCGACCGCATCGAGATCTTCGGTGGTCCCGGCGCCTGAGCGCCGCGACCGATCGGACCAGAGACAGAGGAACTGAGTCAGCAATGGCTATCCGCAAGTACAAGCCGACGACGCCGGGCCGCCGCGGCTCCAGCGTCGCCGACTTCGCCGAGGTCACCCGCGACCATCCCGAGAAGTCGCTGGTCCGGCCGCTGCACGGTCGCGGCGGGCGCAACGTCCACGGGAAGGTCACCGCGCGGCACCAGGGCGGCGGGCACAAGCGCGCCTACCGGGTGATCGACTTCCGCCGGGCCGACAAGGACGGCGTGCCGGCCAAGGTCGCGCACATCGAGTACGACCCGAACCGCACCTCGCGCATCGCGCTGCTGCACTTCGCCGACGGCGAGAAGCG
>DASQXT010000134.1:0-2381 GCA_035639575.1 Geodermatophilus sp. | reverse complement strand
GGAGCCGAGCACCTGGTCCAGCGCAGCGGACAGCTCGGAGAGCCCGGCACCGGTCCGGGCGCTGACCGCGACCGCCGGCACCCGGCCCAGCGAGGTGCCGGTCAACCGCTCGGCGGCGTCCGCGAGCACCGGCGCGGGATCGGCGAGGTCGGACTTGGTCACCGCCAGCAGCCCGTGCCGCACCCCCAGCGCGTCCAGCACCGCGACGTGCTCGGCGGTCTGCGCCGACCAGCCGTCGTCGGCGGCGACCACGACCAGGGCGGTGGGCACGGACCCGATCCCGGCCAGCATGTTGCCGATGAACCGCTCGTGCCCCGGCACGTCGACGACGGCCAGCCGGCGCCCCGAGGGCAGCGTCGTCCAGGCGAACCCCAGGTCGATGGTCAGGCCGCGCCGGCGCTCCTCCTCCCACCGGTCCGGCTCCATCCCGGTCAGCGCCTTGACCAGCGTCGACTTGCCGTGGTCGACGTGCCCGGCAGTGGCGATCACGTCCACCGGCGGGCCACCTCCTCGACGGCGCGGACGAGGAGCTCGTCGTCGGCCGGGGCGAGGCTGCGCAGGTCCAGCAGCGTGCGGTCGCCGTCCACGTGGCCGACGACCGGGACGCGCCCGACCCGCAGCGGCTCGGCGAAGCGGACGTCGAGTGCCACGGCCGCGCTGGGCAGCTCGAACTCCGGGGCCCCGCCGCCGCCGACCCGTGCGGTGGCCTCCACGACCGAGGCGTCCACCCCGGCGGCCCGCAGCGCTGCGGCCACCGCAGCGGCCCGGGTGCGCAGCGAGCCGAGGTCGGCGTCCAGCATCTGCCGCACCGGGGGCACCGGGCCGCGCAGCGTCGCCTCCAGCGCGGCGAGGGTCGTCTTGTCCACCCGCAGCGCCCGGTACAGCGGGTGCCGGCGCAGCCGCTGCACGGCGGCGGGCGAGCCCAGCACGATCCCGGCCTGCGGGCCGCCGAGCAGCTTGTCGCCGCTGCACAGGGCGAGGTCGGCGCCGGCGGCGAGGGTCGTCTGCAGGTCCGGCTCGTCGGGCAGCAGCGGGTGCGGGTGCAGCAGGCCGCTGCCCACGTCGGCGACCAGCGGCACGCCGGTCCCGGCGAGCGCCGGCGCCAGCTCGGCGACGTCCACGGCGTGGGTGAACCCCCGGACGACGAAGTTCGACGGGTGGACCTTGAGCACCGCTCCGGTGTCCGGCCCCACCGCCGTTGTGTAGTCGGCCAGCGACACCCGGTTCGTCGTCCCCACCTCGCGCAGCCGCGCGCCGGTGGCCGACAGCAGCTCGGGGATGCGGAAGCCGTCACCGATCTCGACCAGCTCGCCGCGGGCCAGCACCAGCTCGCGTCCCTGGCCGAACGCGGTGGCCACGAGGGCCAGCGCGGCGGCGCAGTTGTTGACCACCAGCGCTGCGCCGGCGGCGGGCACCGCGTCCAGCAACGCCGCCAGCGCACCCTCACCGCGGGGACCCCGGCGCCCGGTGGTCAGGTCCAGCTCGACGTCCGTGGTGCCGCTGGCCGCGACGACGGCGTCCACCGCGGCCGGCGACAGCGGCGCCCGGCCCAGGTTGGTGTGCACCAGCACGCCGGTGGCGTTGAGCACCCGGCGCAGGCTGCCGGCGGTGGCGGGCAGGACGGCGAGGGTCGCGGCCGCGGCGGCACCCGGGGGCAGCTCACCCTGCCGGATGCGCTCCTGGACCCCGCGGACGGCGCCCTTGACCAGCTCCCGCCCCAGCCGGTGGGCGGCGGCGGCCACCTCGGGGTCGGCCAGCACCGCATCGGTCCGGGGTACGGCGCGGCGGACGTCGGCGCTCGGTTCAGCGGTCATCGTCGCCGAGCGTAGGAGGCGCCTGCGCCCGCCGCGGCGCGGGCAGCCCACGGGCGTGCACCGGGACGCAGCAGGGCCGGCCGGGACGGACCCGGCCGGCCCTGGAGCTGGCGGAGACGGACGGGAATCGAACCCGCCTGACCGAGCTGCTCGGCCACGTCGGCTTTAGAGGCCGCGGGGGCCACCAGGCACCCTGACGTCTCCGCGGGCGAGCCTACGCATCCACGGGGAGAGGGTGGGCCCTCTCCCCGCGCAGCGGTCAGACGTGCGGCTTGACGTCCCGCTCGTAGATGGTCGTCAGCTTCTGCTTGAGCGAGTCCATCTCGCCCTGGACGTCGGCCTGCTGGGTCAGGATGTTGGCGCAGGAGTTGGCCATCTCCTGGTCCGCGCCGGGGAAGAAGACCCGGGCGCGGTCCTGGGTGCGGGTCTTCTGCTCCAGCTGGTCGATCGCCACCTGCAGCAGCGGGTTGGTCGCCAGCAGCTGGCTGGTGTCAGCGGACTTCCGGGTCGGGATGTACCCGGTCGCCCCCGAGAAGGTCACCGCGTTCTCCGGCTCGGTCAGGAACT
>DASQXT010000133.1:0-4954 GCA_035639575.1 Geodermatophilus sp. | reverse complement strand
AGCGTGACCTCGCCGGTGACCGCCGTGCCGACCCAGCGCTGCAGGGCCTCCCGCAGCATCAGCGCCTGCGGGTCCAGCCAGCGGCCCTCGTACATGAGGCGGCCGAGACGCCGGCCCTCGCTGTGGTAGGTGGCGAGGGTGTCCTCGTTGTGGATGGCGTTGACCAGCCGCTCGTAGGCCGCGTGCAGCAGCGCCATGCCGGGGGCCTCGTAGATGCCGCGGCTCTTGGCCTCGATGACCCGGTTCTCGATCTGGTCGGACATGCCCAGCCCGTGCCGGCCGCCGATCGCGTTGGCCGCGAGCACCAGGTCGACGGCGGTGTCGAAGGTCTTGCCGTCGATCGCCACCGGCCGGCCCTGCTCGAAGCGGATGGTCACGTCCTCGGGCTCGATCTCGACGTCCGGGTCCCAGAACCGCACGCCCATGATCGGCTCGACGATCTCGACGCCGGTGTCCAGGTGCTCGAGGGCCTTGGCCTCGTGGGTGGCGCCCCAGATGTTGGCGTCGGTGGAGTAGGCCTTCTCGGCGCTGTCCCGGTAGGGGAGACCGTGCGCGGTCAGCCACTCCGACATCTCCTTGCGGCCGCCGAGCTCGGTGACGAAGTCGGCGTCCAGCCACGGCTTGTAGACCCGCAGCGAGGGGTTGGCCAGCAGGCCGTACCGGTAGAACCGCTCGATGTCGTTGCCCTTGAACGTCGAGCCGTCGCCCCAGATCTGGACGTCGTCCTCGAGCATGGCGCGCACCAGCAGCGTGCCGGTGACCGCGCGGCCGAGCGGGGTGGTGTTGAAGTAGTTGCGCCCGCCGGAGCGGATGTGGAACGCCCCGC
This sequence comes from Geodermatophilus sp., assembly GCA_035639575.1. Lineage (GTDB taxonomy): Bacteria > Actinomycetota > Actinomycetes > Mycobacteriales > Geodermatophilaceae > Geodermatophilus. The sequence goes on along the minus strand of DASQXT010000133.1, from coordinate 4,128 downwards.
AGGTCAGGGCCGCCAGGCCCTCCTCGACCAGCGCCGCGCGGCCGTCGACCAGCCGGGCGATCTCCGCGCCGTAGGCCGTGGCCCGGCCGGGCACCGAGCTGATGTCGGGCTCGTCGTACTGGCCGATGTCGGCGGTGTAGGTGCAAGGCACCGCGCCCTTGTCGCGCATCCACGCGACCGCCACCGAGGTGTCGAGACCACCGGAGAAGGCGATCCCGACGCGTTGGCCGACGGGCAGGGAGGTGAGCACCTTGGACACACGAAGAAGTATGCACGACTGTGAATGACCATGCGTCGGAGGGTCGGCAGCCGGGCCGAGTGGGCAGTCGCGGTCGCCGGGCCCGGCGCGTCGGCGCGGGTCGCCGACCGCACCTGCCCACTCGCCGCAGGACGCCTCGCTGAGATCAGCCCCGGACGACGTCGTAGCGGACGCAGACGAACTCGCCGTTGACGGCCTCCTCGGTGCGGACCAGCTCCAGCCGGCGCGGCAGCAGCGGCGCCCCGCCGCCGAGGGTGACCGGGGCGATCGACACGACCACCTCGTCGAGCAGGCCCCGGTCGGCGAACTGGCCGGCGAGGTCGCCGCCGCCGACCACCCACACGTCACGACCCCCGGCGGCCGCGACCATCTCCGCGTGCACCTCGGCGACGTCGGCCGCGGTGAACCGGATGTCCGCGCCCGGGTACGCGGTGAGCTGCCGGTGCGTGAACACCCACGCCGGCACGCTGTAGGCCCACGAGTCCGGGTCGTGCTCCTGCACCCAGGTGTAGGTCGTGGCACCCATGACCAGCGCGCCGACCCGCTTCTCGAACTCCGCGTACCCCATCGGGCCGTGCTCGTCGGAGTGCCGGGACAGCAGCCAGTCCAGCGAGTGGTGCTCGTCGGCGATGAAGCCGTCGAGGCTGGTCGCGGTGTAGTAGACGGTGCGCGTCATCGGTTCCTCCTGGTGAGCCACTCGATGGGGTCCCCCGTGTCGACGGCCAGGCCGGCGTCCCGGAGCAGGTGGCGCACGAGCAGCCGCCGGTGCGCCGAGAAGGTGAGGACGTGGGCGACGACGCTGCCCAGGACGAAGGTCTCCGGCGGCTCGCACAGCGCGTCGACCAGCCGGTCGCCCCACGCGCCGCGGCGGGCGACGTCCCGGACGGCGGCCAGCCAGCGGGGCGCCACCGCGTCGTGCCGGGCCAGCAGGGTGGCCTGGTCGTCGGCGCCGCGGGCGGGGTGCCCGGCGCCCTCGATCGAGGCCAGCCACACCTCCTTGGTCCACACCAGCGTGTCCAGGATCGCGGCGACCGACTCCTCGGGGCCGTCCCAGGGCAGCACGGTGAGCCCGGGCAGCCGGACGCGGCGGTAGGCGTCGTCCGGCAGCACCTTCGCCACCTCGAGCAGGGCGCGGGTGTCCTCGACGTCGTGGTGCACCAGCAGCGCGGTCACCTCGTCCGGGGAGCCGCGCCGGCCCTCGTCGGCGACCCACAGCGAGGTCGGCGGGTGGAAGTGGATGCCGTTGGGCGCGGGCAGCCAGTGCTCGTCGCGGGTGCGCGGGCGGGCGTCGTCCGGCGTGCCGGGGGAGCGGCCGTAGGCGCGGGCGAACGCGCGGGCGAAGCCCTCGACCGACTCGTAGCCGGCGGCGAAGGCGGCCGCGGTGACGCTCGACCCCTCGCGCAACTGCCACGCCGCGCGCTCCAGCAGCACCCGTCGGCGCAGGGCGACCGGTGGCTCCCCGGCGCCCCGGCTGACCTGCCGGGCGAAGTACCAGGGGCTGGCGAAGGCGTCGCCGGCCATGTCCGGCAGCGTGCGGTTGTCCTCGTCGAGGACGGCGTCGAGCAGCTCGCGGAGGCGGTCCCGCCCAGGGAGGGGGTCGTCGTCGGCCACGTCAGCGAGTCTGGCCGGGGACGACGGCCCCGCGCCCGACCGTTCTTGCTCTCCTGGCGGGGCGGTCCCGGGCGGCGTCGCAGATCCGTGGTGCGACCGGTGTTCGGAAAACGGCAGGTGAGGGGTACGGCGCCGCCCATGTCGAGAACCGACCGCATCGCCGAGCCGTGGGGGACCCGCACGCCGTACGGGCCGGGGGAGACCTGGCCGACCCGTGTCGACCAGTACCTCGCCGACGGGCTGACCGACGACGACGTGGACCGCTGGGTGCAGACCGCGTCGATCCTGCACAGCAACGGCGACGCCCTCGACATCGCGGTCAAGGACGGCGGCATCGTCGGCGTCCGCGGCCGGGCCGTCGACCGGGTCAACCGCGGCCGGCTCGACCCCAAGGACCTGTTCGGCTGGCAGGCCAACGCCTCGCCCGACCGCCTGACCCGGCCCCTGGTCCGGCGCGAGGGCGAACTCGTCGAGACCGACTGGGACACTGCCATGGACCTCGTCGTGCGCCGGACCCAGGAGCTGCTCGCCGAGCAGGGGCCCAGCGCGGTCGGTTTCTACAACACCGGTCAGCTGTTCCTCGAGGACTACTACACCCTGGGGTTGGTCGCCCACGCCGGCATCCGGACCAATCACGTCGACGGCAACACGCGGCTCTGCACCGCGACGGCCGCGGCGGCACTGAAGGAGTCCTTCGCCAGCGACGGGCAGCCGGGCTCCTACGCCGACATCGACCATGCCGACGTCATCGCGCTCTTCGGGCACAACATGGCCGAGACGCAGGTGGTCACCTGGAGCCGCGTCCTCGACCGGCTGGAGGGGCCGAACCCGCCGAAGATCGTCTGCGTCGACCCGCGGACGACCCCGGTGGCCCGGGCCGCCACCGTGCACCTGGCGCCCCGACCGGGCACCAACCTCGCCCTCATGAACGGCCTGCTGCACGAGGTCGTCGGCAACGGCTGGATCGACCGGGACTACCTCGACGCCCACGTCGTCGGCTTCGACGAGCTGGCCGAGACGGTCGCCGAGTACCCGCCGGACGTGGTGGCCGGGCTCTGCGACGTACCGGCCGAGCAGATCCGCGAGGCCGCCCGGGTCATCGGCGGGGCGCAGCGGCTGCTCTCGACCGTGCTGCAGGGGTTCTACCAGTCGCACCAGGCCACCGCCGCCGCCGTCCAGGTCAACAACCTGCACCTGGTGCGGGGCATGCTCGGCAAGCCCGGCTGCGGGATCCTGCAGATGAACGGTCAGCCGACGGCCGAGAACAACCGCGAGATGGGGGCGGGCGGCGACCTGGCGGGCTTCCGCAACTGGTCGAACGACGCCCAGGTGGCCGACCTGGCCCGGATCTGGAACGTCGAGCCGATGGACATCCCGCACTACTCGCCGCCCACGCACATCATGCAGCAGCTGCGCTACATCGAGGACGGCTCGATCCGGATGTTCTGGGTCATCGGCACCAACCCGGTGGTGTCCCTGCCGGAGCTGCGCCGGATCCGCTCGATCCTCGCCCAGGAACGGCTCTTCCTGGTCGTGCAGGACATCTTCCTCACCGAGACCGCCGAGCTCGCCGACGTCGTCCTGCCCGCCGCCACGTGGGGGGAGAAGACCGGCACCTTCACCAACGCCGACCGCACGGTGCACCTCTCGGAGAAGGCGGTCGACCCGCCCGGGGAGGCGCGTCCGGACCTCGACATCCTCATCGACTTCGCGCACCGGATGGGCCTGGAGGACAAGGACGGCGCCCCGCTGGTGAAGTGGTCCGATCCGGAGGGCGCGTTCGAGGCGTGGAAGGAGTGCAGCCGCGGCCGGCCCTGCGACTACACCGGCATCACCTACGACAAGCTCCGCGGCGGCAGCGGCATCCAGTGGCCGTGCACCGAGGAGGCGCCCGAGGGCACGGAACGGCTCTACGCCGACGGGCGCTTCTACAGCGACCCCGACTACTGCGAGAGCTACGGCCGCGACATCGTCACCGGCGCGCCGTTCGAGGAGGACGAGTACCGGGCGCTCAACCCCGACGGCAAGGCGCTGATCAAGGCCGCCGACTACGTCCCGCCGCACGAGATGCCGTCGGAGGACTTCCCGTTCTCCCTCATCACCGGGCGCACGCTCTACCACTTCCACCCCCGCACCAAGACCGGGCGGGCGCCGCAGCTGCAGGCCGCGGCCCGCGACGTCTGGGTCGAGATGTCGGCCGGTGACGCGGGGCGGCTGGGCGCCCGGGAGGGCGACCTGCTGGAGGTGTCGACGCCGCG
>DASQXT010000132.1:0-3462 GCA_035639575.1 Geodermatophilus sp. | reverse complement strand
GCGTTGCGCAGTCGCCCCGTCACCGCCCTCCACAGTGCCCCCAGTGAGGGCGCGATCGTGCCCCCAGCCCCAAGCCGGGGAACGAGAGAGGCCCTGGTCAGTCGCCTGACCAGGGCCTCTCCGTGCGGGGTGAGTGACGGGGCTCGAACCCGCGACACCCAGGATCACAACCTGGTGCTCTACCAGCTGAGCTACACCCACCACGTCTCCCGGACGGCCGCTCGTCGGCGGGTCGTCCGGGGAACCGGTACCACGATACCCGAGACCCTCAGGCGTCCGATGCGGCCGGGGGTTCCTGCCCGGGCGCGCCGGCGTCCTCGGCCGCGAACAGCTCCGCGAAGGACGCCGTGACCTCTGCCGCGGCCGCCTGTGCCCGGGACGTCGAGGGGCCGGGAGCGTCGACGAACAGCGTCGACCGGTAGTAGGCGAGCTCGCGCACCGACTCGATGATGTCGGCCAGCGCGCGGTGGGCCAGACCCTTCTGCGGCTGGGCGAAGTACACCCGCGGGAACCAGCGGCGGGCCAGCTCCTTGATCGAGGAGACGTCGATCATCCGGTAGTGCAGGTGGTCGTCGAGCTCGGGCATGTCCCGGGCGAGGAAGCCGCGGTCGGTGCCGATCGAGTTGCCGCACAGCGGCGCCGTCCGCCGCTCGGGCACGAACCGCTTCACGTAGGCCAGCAGCTGCTGCTCGGCCTCGGCGACGGTGAGCGTCGCGGCCCGCACCGCCTCGGTGAGGCCGGACTTGGCGTGCATCTCGGTGACGACGTCGACCATGCCCTCCAGCGCGGCGTCGTCGGCGGAGATCACCAGGTCCAGGCCCGGGTCGAGGACGTTGAGCTCGGAGTCGGTGACCAGCACCGCGACCTCGATGAGCTTGTCCCGGGTGAGGTCCAGCCCGGTCATCTCGCAGTCGATCCAGACCAGGTGTCCCGCGCTGTCCGCCACGGGTTCCGACCCTACGTGCCGCCCGTCCCGGTCGCCCGCACACCGGGCCCTGCCGCACGCGCCACTCCGAGGCCGCTCGGGAGCCGGGAACGGAGGGCGCGTCTCGCTAGGCTCCGACGCGACGGCCTCGAGCCCAGGGAGACCCACCGTGCCCCACGCCGCCCCCGTCGTCGACCGAGCGGCCCCGCCGGCCCCGGGCTCGACGAGGACCGCCCTCCGCCACCCGGTCGCGACGCTGCGGTGGCTGTGGCCGGCCTACGTCACGCCGGGCCGCCCCGGCCGCCCGACGACCCAGCAGGAGCTGCGCTGGATCTACACGGCCTGGCTGGGCGCCTTCCTGCTGAAGATGCTCGGCTCGTCGTGGGACGTGTCCTGGCACTTCAAGTGGCTCCGTGACGACCTCGCCCCGCCGCACCTGCTCAACTCCGCCGGCACCGTGGTGGTCGTCGCGCTGGTCCTGTTCGCCAGCTACACCGGCTACGGCGTCGACCGCCGCGCGCTGCGCCTGATGCAGGTGGGCACCGGGCTGTTCCTGGTCGCCGTCCCGGTCGACATCGTCAACCACCGGGTCAACGGGCTGGACATCACCAGCTGGAGCCCCAGCCACGCGCTGCTCTACCTCGGGACGGCGGTCATGCTGGCCGGGGCGCTGCGCGGGTGGTGGCTGTACGCCGCGCCCGGCCGGGTGCGGGACGCCGTCGCGCTGGGCCTGTGGCTCTTCTTCGCGGAGAACGTGTTGTTCCCGAACCAGCACCAGGAGTACGGCATCCTCTCGCTGCGCGCCTACGAGGCCGGGCGGACGACGGCCGAGCCGCAGCTGCTGGACTTCGCCGTCGCCCAGGGGCAGAGCCCGACGTCGTTCATGCTCCCGGTGCCGGCCTGGGTGCACCCGGCGTGGCTGCTGTGTGCCGGGCTGCTCACCCTCGTCGTGGCCCGGCGGGTCACCGGGCTGCGCTGGGCCGCCACGACGATCGCCGTTGCCTACCTGGCCTACCGCGCGCTCATGTGGCTGGGCCTGGTGGCGATCGGCTTCCCGCCCTCGGTGCTGCCGCTGGCGCTGCTCGCCGGCGCGGTCGCCGTCGACCTCGCCGTCACCCGTCGGGTGCCCGGTTGGCTGGCCGGTCCGCTGGTCGCCGCGGTCACCTACGGCGCGGGTGCGGCCCTGGACGCCGTCGGGCTCCTCCCGCCGTGGGACTGGCGGCCGGAGGTGGTCCTGGTCACCGCGCTGGCGGCCACCCTGCTGTGGACGCTGCTCGACGTGGTCGCCCGGAGCCGGTCGCTGACCTCCTGGTGCGCGCCCCTCGAGGAGCACGGGGCGACGCCCGTCGTCCCGACCCCGGGCGGCGCGCCGACCCGCTGAGCGTCCCGGACCGGCCCGTCACATGCCGTAGCGTCGGGGTCAGCCCCTCCCGGTGACCGCGCCGCGATGCCGCCCACCGTCCCTGCCCCCTGCCCCGGAGGACCGACGTGCTGGCCCTGACCCCCAGGCCGCTGCAGACGGTGGGGGAGCGTGCGCTCTTCGCCGAACTGGCCCGCTGGGACACCGGCGGGGCGGTCCGGGGTGCGGTCGTCGCCTCCCTGCCGGTCCTCGACGGGCCGGTGGGCCGCCGGATCTCCGACGCGGTGCTCTTCGTGCCGGAGGGCCTGGCGGTGGTCCGCATCGCCGAGGTGGCCCGGCAGCGCGGCGTGGTCACCGCGCTGCCGGAGGGGGCGTGGACCGTCGGCCCCGAGGCCGGCCGCCCGGGCGAGGTGCTGCAGCTCTCCGGCGGCGGGTCCACCCCGCTGGACGGGCTGATGCGGGCCGGCATGGACACCGCCGTGCGGCTGCGCCGCGCCGGCCTGGAGCCCGGCCGGATCGCCCGGCTGACCGTGCTGGTCGGTGACCTCTCCGGCCTGGTGCCCGCCGACGGCGACCTGGGCGAGGGCGACCAGGTCGCGCTGCTCGAGCCCCGCTCGCTGCTGCTGGGCATCGCCCGCTCGGCCCGCTACACCGGCGTCGCCAACCCGCGCCTGTGGACGACGGCCGACGTGCGCGCCGCCCTGGAGGCCCTCGAGCTCGACGGCCGGGTGCCCACCACCCAGGAGCTCAACGGCGAGGGCTTCCCGTACTCGCCCTACGTGCTGCGGACGCCCGAGCTGCTCGCCCCGGCCGCGATGGCCGCGGCGGTGGCGGAGACGGAGGCCGGGGGTGTCCCCCCGGTGCCGGTGGCGCACCCCCCGGCGCCGCGCGCCGCCGCGCCCGAGCCGGTGCGTCCGCTGGTCGACCCGGCGGCTGCCGCGGCCGTGGCCGCCGCCGCGATCCGCGCCGACGAGGAGGCCGCCCGCGCCGCGGCCCCTGCCTACGCCCGCGCCCAGGACCTCGCCGTCGCTCCGGTGGCCGCGCCGTCGACCGCGGCCGCGGCACCGGCCCTGGCCGCGGCACCGGTCCTCGCCGCACCGTCGGCCCCCGCCGTCCGGGACACCCTCGTCGGGCCCACCGTCGGCATCCGCGATCAGGACACCGGCGGTCTCGGCGG
>DASQXT010000131.1:0-2370 GCA_035639575.1 Geodermatophilus sp. | reverse complement strand
GGTTGCTCAACGTGACCAGCCGGGCGAAGGCCTCGTCGGCGCTGACCCCGAGCCGGGCCATGAGCACGCCCTTGGCCTGGTCGATGCTCGCCCGGGAGGTCAGCGCCTTCTCCAGGTTCGCCGCCAGGTCCCGCAGCGACTCGCGCTCGGCCACGGTCTGCAGCACCCCGCCGACCGCGGCGGTCACCAGCTCGGCGATGCGCCGGTCGTCCGCCGCGAAGGCGCCGGCCTCCGCGGCGTAGACGTTGACCACGCCGACCGGCTCCCCGCTCTCGCGCAACGGCAGGGCGAGGACGCTGCGCACCGGGCTGTCCGCGAGCAGCGGGCGCAGCCGCGGCCACCGGGGGTCGGAGGGGAGGTCGTCGACGGTCACCACGGCACCGGTGGCGTGGGCGTGCCAGCACGGGCCCTCTCCGGCCTGCAGCTGGAGGCCGTCGAGCTCCTGGGCCACGGCGGAGTCGCTGCCGAGCTGCTGGGGGTCGAGCGGCGAGCCCAGGGTGATGCTGACCGCGGTGGACGCCGGGACGGCGCTCTGCACCAGCACCGCCATGCGGGACAGCAGCCGCTGCCGGTCCTCGTTGCCGAGGGGCAGCGCGGCGAGCTCGGCGAGGGCGGTGGCCAGCCCGAGGGTGTCGGCCGGCCCGGGACCTGAGCCGGGCGGCCGCGCGGCGGGCCCGTCCGGGCCGTCGGGAGCGGACAGGAGCACCCACTGCAGCCGGGTCTCGACGGTCTGCCCGGCCGCGGCGTCGGGGAAGCCGAACAGCTCGGCGCGGGTGGCGGCCGGCCCGCGACCGGTCAGGGTGATCCGCAGCCGCTGCTGGTCGGCCGCGCCGGTCGCCAGGGCACGGACGGCCGAGCGGAACGGCGGCACGTCCTCGGGCTGCAGGTAGACGCTCAGCGGCTTGCCGGCCAGCCGGGGCAGCGGCACCCGCAGGAGCGCGGCCAGCGCCGGGTTGGCGTCCACGAGCTTCCCTGCACCGTCGGTCTGCGCGAGCGCCACCGGCACCAGGCCGGAGAGCTGGCTGCGCCAGCGGCGCTCCGCCTCGTACCGGCTCAGCAGCGCCTCGATCTGCTCCTGCTGGACCCGCACCTCCTCCTCGGCGACCTTGAGCTCCTCGTGGGCCACCTCGAGGTCGGCGAGCACGTCGAGCGCAGCAGCCGGCGGCATGGGCCGCGTGGCCCCGTTGAGCGGGGCCGGGTGGGGGGAGTCGCTCGACACGGGGTCCTCCTCAGGCCTGGGGGGCGGGCGCGTCCTCGGGAGGTGCCGCGCCGCGCCGCTCGTCGGCGGCCGCGGCGGCGCGGTCGGCGACCGCCTCACGGCGGTGCTCGGCAGCCCTGCGGCGGTGCTCGTCGGGGTCCCCGACGCCGCGCTCGGCCGCCCGGTCGTGGGCCTCGGCGGCGGCCTCGTGGCTCTGCGCCGCCCGCTCGTGGCCCGTGATCGCCCGGTCCAGGGCGACCCGGGCGTGGTCGGTCGCCTCGGCGGCCCGCTGCAGGGCCTGCCGCACGTCGTCCGGACCGGAGCCGGTGGACCCGGTCATCGCGCGGCGCCGCTCGGCCAGTTCGTGGGCGCGCTGCGCGGCCTCCGCGGCACGTGCCGCGGCGCGGCGGCCGGGGTCGTTCTCGTCCACCCCACGATCGTCCTCCGCGACGCAAGGCCCTCCGGGGCGCGGCGTGTCGACGTCCGCGACCTGCGCAACCGCCCGGTGCGGCACCCTGGCGTGTCGGCGCGGGACGGGATCAGCCAGGATGGTGCGGGCAGAGGCGGAAGGAGGGCCACCATGGGCAAGCACCGGGCATCTGACGCGGACCCCACCGACTTCGACGCGGCCACCAGCGCGCTCGTCGACGTCACCGGGGACTACGAGGTCGACGTCGCGCACACCCGGATCGGGATCCGCGCCCGGCACGCCATGGTGACCACGGTGCGCGGGTCGTTCGGCGACTTCGCCGGGACGGCGCACCTCGACGTCGCCGACCCGGCGGCCAGCTCCGTGTCGCTGCGCATCCGGACGGCGAGCATCGACACCGGCCAGGCCGACCGCGACGCGCACCTGCGCTCCGCGGACTTCCTCGACGTCGAGACGTACCCGGAGATCGTCTTCGTCTCCACCGACGTGGAGCAGGTCGACGAGGAGACGTACACGGTCACCGGCGACCTCACCATCCGGGACACCACCCGGCCGGTGTCGGTGGACTTCACGCTGACCGGCTCGGCGAAGGACCCGTTCGGCAACACCCGGGTCGGTTTCGAGGGCGCGCTGGCGATCAAGCGCAGCGACTGGGGTCTGACCTGGAACACCCCGCTGGACACCGGCGGCGTGCTGGTCAGCGACCGCATCCAGATCGAGTTCGACGTCTCCGCCGTCCGCA
>DASQXT010000130.1:0-2984 GCA_035639575.1 Geodermatophilus sp. | reverse complement strand
GGCTCAGCGGGGGGTGCGGCGGCGCTCCCAGTTGGGGTTGACCTCGTCCTCGTCCTCGTCGCCGCCGAAGCCGACGACGCTCTCCATGCCGGGGGAGAGGACGCCCCACTCGATGAGCCGGCTGGTCAGCTCGTCGGGGCTCATGTCGTAGATGATCGCCAGCGACTTGAGGTCCTCGGCGCGGATGGAGAGGACCTTGCCGTTGTAGTCGTGGCGCTGCGCCTGGATGGTCGAGGCGTACCGGGCCAGCGGACCGGCCTCGTCCGCGGGCAACGAGCCCAGCGACTCGAGGTTCAGCACGATCTTCGTCGTCGAGGTGACCGCCGAGCTGGGCCGCGGGTCGGGCAACAGCTCGGAGACCGGGACCCCGTAGAAGACCGCGAGCTCGGAGAGCCGCTGCACGGTCACCGCGCGGTCGCCGCGCTCGTAGGAGCCCACGACCACTGCCTTCCAGCGGCCGTGGGACTTGTCCTCGACTCCCTGGAGCGAGAGGCCTTGCTGGTTGCGGATGGCGCGGAGCCGGGCACCGAGGGCCCGTGAGTAGTCGGTGCTCATCGCTTCCTGCTCACTGTCCGTCGTCGGGGGCGGGTTGTCGTCACGGAGCGTACTGGTCGAGCGGGTCCAAGGACACTGGGACACTCCTCCGGGTCACACGGGGCCCGATCGCGCCCACCCTCGGCGCGTCGCGGGTCACATCGCAGCGTGCAGTACCGTCGGTCCCGGTCCGACCACTCCTTTAACGACCCGTCCCGTGAGGCGGGGAAGGAGGCCTGATGGCCCGCACGACCGAGCACGCCCACGGCGACGCACCGTCGCCGTCCGCGGTGCTCTCCGCCGCCGACGTGACCCGAGTGGTCGACCGGATGGCCCACCAGCTCATCGAGAAGTGCGCGGGGGACGACGGCCGCGCCGACGTGGTCCTCGTCGGCATCCCGACCCGCGGCGCCCCGCTGGCCCGCCGGCTGGCCGCCCGCGTGGCGGCGTTCTCCGGCTCCCCGGTCGACGTCGGCACCGTCGACATCACGCTCTACCGCGACGACCTGCGGATGCGCGGCGTCCGCGCGCTGGAGGAGACGGTGCTGCCCGAGGGAGGCATCGACGGCCGGCTCGTCGTCCTGGTGGACGACGTCCTGTACTCCGGCCGGTCCGTGCGGGCGGCACTGGACGCGCTGCGCGACCTCGGCCGCCCGCGCGCGGTGCAGCTCGCGGTGCTGGTCGACCGCGGCCACCGCGAACTGCCCATCCGCGCCGACTACGTGGGCAAGAACCTGCCGACCTCGCGCAGCCAGTCGGTGCGGGTCCGGCTGGTCGAGGTCGACGGCGTGGACGAGGTCGTCGTGACGGAGGGGCCGGAGTGAGGCGACAGGGAGTGAGCATCGCAGCGAGGTCACGGAGCCGACAGCGCGTGAGCATCGCAGCGAGCGCCAGCGAGCGCGGAGCGGAGCGAGCGCGGAGGCGACCCTTGCCGTCGAGCGAGGAGCGGAGCGACCGCGGAGCCGAACAGGAGGGCGGAGCGTGAAGCGCCACCTGCTGGAGGCCGCCGACCTGGACCGCGCGGACGCGACGCTGGTGCTCGACACCGCCGCGCAGATCGACGCCGCGCTGGCCGGCCGCGAGGTCAAGAAGCTGCCGACGCTGCGCGGGCGGACGGTGGTCAACCTCTTCTACGAGGACTCCACCCGCACCCGGATCTCCTTCGAGCTGGCCGCCAAGCGCCTGTCGGCCGACGTCATCAACTTCTCCGCCAAGGGCAGCAGCGTCTCCAAGGGCGAGAGCCTCAAGGACACCGCGCTGACCCTGGAGGCGATGGGCTCCGACGCCATCGTCGTCCGGCACTCGGCGTCGGGCGCCCCGCACCGGCTGGCGAACTGGGTGCGCGGCAGCGTGGTGAACGCCGGTGACGGCACCCACGAGCACCCCACCCAGGCGCTGCTGGACGCCTACACGATCCGGCACCGGCTGGGCCGGCTCGAGGGCGTGCGCGTGGCGGTGGTCGGCGACGTGCTGCACAGCCGGGTGGCCCGCTCCAACGTGTGGCTGCTGCACACCCTCGGCGCCGAGGTCACCCTGGTCGCGCCGCCGACGCTGCTCCCGGTCGGGGTGGGCAGCTGGCCGGCGGAGGTCTCCTACGACCTGGACGCCGTCCTGCCCAAGGCCGACGTGGTGATGATGCTGCGGGTCCAGGCCGAGCGGATGAACGCCTCGTACTTCCCCAGCGCCCGCGAGTACAGCCGCCGCTACGGCCTGGACGCGCGCCGGATGGGCGCCCTGGACGACGACGCGATCGTCATGCACCCGGGCCCGATGAACCGCGGGATGGAGATCGCCGCCGAGGTGGCCGACTCGGTCCGCTCCACGATCGTCGAACAGGTCGGCAACGGGGTCTCCGTGCGCATGGCCGTGCTCTACCTGCTGCTGGGAGGCGCCCCCTCATGACGTACCTGATCACCGGCGCCCGCCCCTACGGCGAGGACGCCGCCGACATCCTGGTCGAGGACGGCCGGATCGCCGCGATCGGCGAGTCGCTGACGGTCCCCGGCGCCGACGTCGTCGACGCCGCCGGGCTGGTCGCGCTGCCCGGCCTGGTCGACCTGCACACCCACCTGCGGGAGCCGGGCCGCGAGGACGCCGAGACGGTGCAGACCGGCAGCCGGGCGGCGGCGCTCGGTGGCTTCACCGCGGTGCACGCGATGGCCAACACCGACCCGGTCGCGGACGTGGCGGGCGTGGTCGAGCAGGTCTGGCGGCTCGGCCGCGACGCCGGGCACTGCGACGTCCACCCGGTCGGAGCGGTGACGGTCGGGCTGGCGGGCGAGCAGCTCGCCGAGCTCGGCGCGATGGCGGACTCGGCGGCCCGGGTACGGGTGTTCTCCGACGACGGGCACTGCGTCACCGACCCCGCGCTGATGCGCCGGGCACTGGAGTACGTCAAGGCGCTCGACGGCGTCGTGGCGCAGCACGCCGAGGAGCCCCGGCTGACCACC
>DASQXT010000129.1:0-11121 GCA_035639575.1 Geodermatophilus sp. | reverse complement strand
TGCCGGCGTCACTGCCGCAGGCGGCGGTGGTCAGCGCGGCGAGCAGGCCGGCGGTGAGGAGGGGCAGGCGGCGGTCACGCACGGACATGCTGAGGGGCCTCCGGGGACGAGGTGGACGGGGTGGCCGGGCCGGCCGGGGCGGACCCGGCGCGGTCGGCCGCGGCGGGGGTGGGCCGGCGGGCCGGCCAGAGGAAGGCGGTGAGCACCGGGACCAGGTAGGCGGCGTAGGCGACCATCTCGAGCACCGTGGGCGCCGCGGTGATGTTGAACATCCCGGCGATCGCCGCGCCGTACCAGCTGTTCGGGTCCAGGACGCCCGAGACGTCGAAGGCCAGCACGTCCAGGCCCGGCAGCACGCCGGCCTCCTGGAAGTCGTGGACGCCGTACTTGAGGATCCCGGCGGCCACGAACACCAGCAGCACGCCGCTGACGGTGAAGAACCGCGACAGGTTGATCCGGATGGCCCCGGCGTAGAGGCCCGCGCCGATGACCACGGCGGTGAGCACGCCGGCGGTGATGGCGACCAGCGGCGTCGCGGTCGTCGTGGCGCCCTGCGCGGCGGCGTAGAAGAGCAGCGTCGTCTCCAGGCCCTCGCGGACCACGGAGAGGAAGGCGACCCCGGCGACGGCGAGCCCGCCCACCGCCAGGGCGTTCTCCAGCTGGCCGGTCAGCTCGCCCTTCAGCCGGCGCGCGGTGCGCCGCATCCAGAAGATCATCCAGGTGACCAGGCCGACGGCCAGCACCGAGGTGACGGCCTCGAACAGCTCGCGGGAGCGGTAGTCGGCCAGCAGCGACGTCTCGGTGTAGGTCAGCAGCGCCCCGAACAGCACCGACAGCGCGACGGCCGCCACCACGCCGGCCCACAGCGGGACCAGTTGTCGGCGGCGCCCGGCCTTCACCAGGTAGGCCATGAGGATGCTGACCACCAGGGTCGCCTCGAGGCCCTCGCGGAGGCCGATCAGGTAGCTGGCGAGGAAAGCCTGGTCCATGGCAGGACCCCTCCGGGACGCGGTGGATCCCTGCGACGGCGTCGTAGGGCAGGCTCACCTTACTCACGCCCGACAGTGGCCTCGGCCGCCCGGGGTGGGATCGCCGATCTCGTACGCTCCCGGTCCCGGAGCGGGCGAGATCGCCGATCTCGCCGTGCGGAGGGACCGCCGACGACGAGGAGGGGCGACGATGCCCGAGACCGTGACCCGCGAGGACGCCGGCGGGGTCGCCACCGTCACGATGCTGCGACCGGGGCTGACCTCCCAGTCGCGGCGCGAGCTGCTCGACGTGGTCCGCGCGGTCGCGGCCGACGAGGCGGTGCGGGCCGTGGTGCTCACCGGCACCGGCCGGGCGTTCTGCGTCGGCCAGGACCTCGGCCAGCACGTCGAGGCGCTACGCGGGGACGCCGCGACGTCGCTGTCGGTGGTCGAGGAGGAGTACAACCCGCTGGTGCTGGCGCTGGCCGCGCTGCGGGTGCCGGTGGTCGTGGCGGTCAACGGCGCCGCCGCCGGGGCCGGACTGGGCATCGCGCTCGCCGGGGACCTGCGGGTGGCCGCCGTGGGCGCCAAGTTCACCACCGCGTTCGCCGGCATCGGGCTGTCCAGCGACTCCGGGCTGGCCTCCCGCCTGGTGCACTGCGTCGGCGGCTCCCGCGCCGCCGAGCTGCTGCTGCTCCCCGAGCCGTTCCTCGCCGAGAGCGCCGCCGAGTGGGGGCTGGTGCACCGGGTCGTGCCGGCCGAGCAGGTGCTGGCCGAGGCGCAGGCGCTGGCCGCGCGACTGGCCGCCGGCCCGACCGCCGCCTACCGGGCGATCAAGACCGTGCTCGCCACGGCGGCCACCGACCCACTCGAGGACACCCTGGCGCTCGAGGCCCGGCTGCAGACCGAGCTCGGCCGCACCGCCGACCACCGGGAGGCCGTCGAGGCCTTCCTGGAGAAGCGCACCCCGCGGTTCACCGGTCACTGAGGAAGGACCCCATCCTCCTCACCCCTCGCAAGCTCGGGGCGAGCCTCTGGACGGGGCCGCCCGAGCTCCGGCCGGTTGTGGGGTCGGGCCCCGCGGTGACAGGCTGCGACGGTCCGGCGGTCAGCCGACGGGGGGAGCGACACGTGACGGGGTCCACCAGGTCCGACCAGGGACCGACGACAGCACACCGCCCGCTGCCGCGGCGGGTCGTGCTCACCGGCAACGTCGCCGCGACGCCGCCCCCGGCGCGGCCGGCGCTGACCAGCGACATCGCCCCGCCGCTCCCCCGCAGCCGGGCGCCCCGGCCCGCGACCGTGCGGGCGGCCGTGTCGCTGTGGTGGGCCGGCTGCCTGGCCGCGGTCACCGGCATCTCGGCGGCGCTGCTGGACCTCGGCGCGCTCCGCGACCGGCTCGCCGTGCTCGCGACCGCCGAGGACCCCGCCGCGCCCGCCGACCTGGTCACCGAGGGGGTGCGGGCCACCATCGCGCTGGTCCTCGGTGGGGTGGGGGCGCTCGTCGCCGTCTCCCTGGTGTGGACGGCGCTGGTGCTGCGGGGCTCCGGGTGGGCGCGCTGGGCGCTGGTGCTCACCGCGGTGCCCACCGTGCTGGTCCTCGACGTGGCCCAGACCGTCGTCACCGGCGGCGCCGACCTCGACCGGTGGGCGCTGGTCGCCGCCGCCGTGCTGTGCGTGCTCGCCGTCGTCCCGCTGTTCAGCCGGTCAGCGCGGGTGGCCGGCCACCGCTGAGCCGTCCAGGGCGGCGAGCAGCGCCTCGCAGGCCCGGACGACCACCTCGGCGGCGTCCGCGGTCGCCCGGCCGGCGAGCGGGTCGTCGGCGGCGGCCCGCCAGCGGGCCAGGGCCTCGAGCGCCGCGCGCCGCAGCGCGTCGTCCGGCGTCCCGGCAGGCAGCCCGAGCCGCGCGGCCGGGCCGGTGCCCTCCGCACCGAGCAGCCGCTCCCCCTCGGCCCGCAGCTCCGACGGCAGCGGACCGTCCACGGCCCGGGACCGGGCCAGCAGGTCGAGCTCGCCGAGGTCCGGGCCGGCCAGGCGCAGCCGCTCCAGCTCCGCCCGCAGCGCGTCGTCGCCGTCGACGGGGTGCCCGGCGAGCACCTCCTCCACCAGCCGCAGCGCCGTCCCGGCCCGCAGCTGCGCGCCGCGCTCGGTGAAGTGCACCCGCAGCAGCCGCTGCAGCTCGGCCAGGCCGCTGCGCCGCAGCAGCTCCTCGGCCAGCGCGGTGGCGTCCGGGACGCCGGCCCGCACCAGCGCGATCGACAGCCGGGTGCCGAACAGGCCCAACCGCTCCAGCAGCGCGGCCCGCACCTCCACCGAGAGCGGCACCGGCGCCTCCGGCCGGGTGAAGCGGTCGGCGGTCAGCAGCATCCGCGACACCTGCTGCTGGTCGGCGTCGGCCAGCGCCCGCAGCGCGACGTAGTCGCCGTGCCGCAGCGTCCGGCCGGCCAGCGCCAGCAGCCCGGCGACCGGGACCACCGCCGAGCTCACCGCCGCGACCTGCGGGTCGGCCGACATCCGGCGGGCCACGGCGTCGGCGGCGTGCAGCGCGTCGAGCCGCCCGGCCCCGACCTCGTCGGCGCGGGAGAGGACGGTGATCGTCGTCGTCAGCGTCCCCTCCCCGCCGGTGGCGGCCTGGAAGGCGGCCAGGACGGCGACGTCCTCGGGCTGCGGCTGACGGGTGAGGAAGACGATCGCGTCGGCGCCGGCCACGCCGTCGTCGGCGCCGAGGAAGCCGTGGGTGCGCGCGCTCGTGCCGGTGGACAGCGACGCGATCCCCGGGGTGTCGACGACGGTCGCCTGCAGCAGGTCGTCGGTCGGCCAGTCCACGACCAGCTGCGCGACCTCCTCCGGCGGGGTGCCGCCGAGTTCCAGCTGCAGTCCACCGTCCGCGCGGCGCACCGGCAGGGTCCGCCGTCCGCCGTCGGTGCCGTGCAGCTCCACGCGCGGGGTGGCGCCGTGCCGGTAGAGGGTGACCACGCGGGTGCACTCGCCGGCGTCGGTGGGCGCGACCCGGGCCCCGACCAGGGCGTTGAGCAGCGTCGACTTGCCCGACTTCACCCGGCCGACCAGGGCCAGGCGCAGCGGCTCGTCCAGCCGCCGCCGCTGCGCCTCGAGCCGGACGGCGGCCGCCGGGACGTCGGCGTAGTGCGCCACCGCGGCGTCGAGCAGCGCGCGGACGTCGTCCAGGAACGCGGTGCCGGACCTCGCGAGCCCGGTCACGAGACCTCCTCGCTGGCGCTCGTCGGCGTCGTGACCGACGGTGCTCTGCCCCCGCGTGACCTCGCGAGCTCGGTCACGGGGCCGCCACCGCGGCCCGCTCCAGGGCGCGGACGTCGGCGGCCAGCCGGTCGAGCTGGTCGCGCCGCTGGCGCAGCGAGCGGAGGCGGGCGTCGCGCTCGGCGGTGGCCTCCCGGGTGGCGCGCTGCGCGGCGGCGACCGCGTCGGCCAGCGACCGGGACATCTCCTCGGCGGTGTCGGTGATCAGGTCGCGCAGGGTGCGGGAGACGACGCGCAGCCGGTCCTTGAGGTGCTTGGCGACCTGGAACACCACCTCGTCGAGGTGCCGGCGGACGACGGCCTTGGCCTCGGACCGGCGCCGCTGCAGGCGCTGCTGCTGGTCGTCGCGGTAGGCCTTGCGCCCGAGCAGGACGCCGGCGGCCAGCGAGACCGGGTTGATGATCGCCATCCCGGCCAGGCTGGTGACCAGCCCGGTCATGAGGACGCCGGTGTAGGAGCCGCGCAGCCCGATCAGGGTCCGCTCGCGCAGCGTCATCGCGCCCTCGTCGATCCCCGGCAGCTCCACGAGACCGGCCAGCGCGTCCCCGGCGGCGCCGACGGTCAGCGCGGGGACCGCACCACCGCCGTCCCGGGAGAACTGCTCGATGACCCGCTCGGCGAGCCACTCCGAGCGCTGCTCCGCCCACACGTAGCTGTCGGCGACCGCGGCGGCGATGCGCCGGTCCAGCCACTCGGACAGCTCGGGCCACATCCGGCCGGGGTCCTGGGCGTCGATCGCCTCCTCGGCCTCCCGGACCACCACCCGGGAGCGGTCGCGCAGGTCGAAGTCGATGTCGGCCACGAGGTCGGTGACGCCGTCGGTGAGCACCTGCTGCCAGCGCGACGAGCGGCGGCGCAGGTCGTCGGCGGCGGCCCGGGCCTCCTCGAGCCCGCGCACCAGCTCGTCGCGTGCGGACGGGTCCTCCAGGCCGGCCAGCTCGGTGCGCACCGCCAGGGAGAGGTGCTCGGTGACCGCGCGCAGGTCGTGCACCAGCGCGCGGCGGGTGAGCACCTCCTTGCGGTCGACGACCTCGCGGCGCAGGTGGGTGACCAGGGCGCCGATCCCGGACTCCTCGTGCAGCTCCCGGTCGCGGTGCTGCACCGCCAGCTGGGCGAGGGCGGCGGAGACGGCGAACAGCGGCGCCTCGATGCCCCGGCGGGCGAGGTGGCCCCGGTCGAGCTCGGCCACCTCGCGCCAGTGCGGGCAGGCGTCGGTCTTGGTCAGCACGCAGACGACCGTCGGGCACAGCGCGGCGGCCTGCTCGAGGAAGGCCATCTCCGGGGCGGTGAACTCCTGGCTGGCGTCGGACACCACCAGGACGGCGTCCGCGGTGGGCAGCAGGTCGACGGTGCGCAGCGCCCGCTGCGCGCCCACGCCGCCCACGCCGGCGGTGTCGACCAGCTCCAGCCCGTCGAGCAGCTGCCGCGGCAGCTCCACCTCGGCCTGCACCAGCCGGTCGGTCCCCTCGCCGGTGACGCGGGCGGCCACCTGGTCGACGGGGACCGGCACCCGCTCGGTCGGCCCGTCGTCGTCCGGCGAGCTCCCCCCGGTCCCACCCGGCCCCGTGGCCAGGACCAGGCTGGCGCGCGGCGCCTCCCCGGCCCGCACCACCGTGGGGACGACGGTGGCCACGTCGTCGGCCACCGGGCACACCGGCGCGCCGACCAGGCCGTTGACCAGCGAGCTCTTGCCCTGCTTCGGCTCGCCGACGACGAGGACGCGGACCCGCGGGTCGGTGCCGCGGGCCCGGGCCTGGAGCAGCCGGCGCTGCAGGTCCGGCCGCCCGCAGACCTCGGCGAGCGCTCCGGCCCGGTCCAGCAGCTGCACTGACGTTCCCACGGGCACACACCTCCTGACTCTCCGTGTCCTACCACCCGGGGTCCTCGCGGGTACAACCGCACAACCGCGGACGGCCGGGTCCCGGTCGCCCCCGTGGAGCGACCGGGACCCGGGGTTCCGCGGGGGGTCAGCCGACCGCGAGGTCCCCCACGTGGTGCGCGTCGACGTCGTAGTCCTGCTCGACGTCGACGTCGACCTCGGTGTTCGTGGAGCTGTCGGAGGTGTCGTTGAACGAGTCCTCGACCTCCGTGGAGTTGTCCGAGTTGTCGTTGAACGAGTCCCGGACGTCCACGTCGGCGTCCACCTCCGTGGTGGTCGAGGCGTCCTCGTTGAAGGAGTCGTCGACGTCCACGTCGTAGTTCGTGGAGTCGTCGTTGAACGAGTCCCGGACGTCCACGTCGGTGTTCGTGGAGTTGTCCGAGTTGTCGTTGAACGAGTCCCGGACGTCCACGTCGACGTCGGTCTCGGTGGAGGCGTCCTCGTTGAAGCTGTCGGTCACCGTGGTGGTGTTGCCGACGTCCTCCGAGTCCTGGACGACGGTCACGTCGTCCAACCGCACGGAGGTGTTGTCCCCGACCTGACCGCCGCGGTCGGCGGTGACGTCGTTGTCCTCGTTGCCGTTGAAGCTGTCCACGGCCTGCTCGCCACCGATGTTGATGGGGCTGTCGTCGACGTCCACGGAGACGTCGGTGTTGTTCGAGTCGCTCACCGAGTTGTCGCTGTTGTCGACCGAGGAGTCCTCGACGTCGTCGCCGGCGACGATGCCGCCCTCGTTGTCGATCTGGGTGACGTCGCCCCGGACGTCGCCGAAGATCGCCTGGGCGTCGCCGCTGACCCAGATGCTGTGCGAGGCGTCGATCTCGACGGTCGTCTCGGTGTGCGAGTAGTGCACCTCCTGCAGGTGGGTGATGACCACCGTCTCGGTGCCACCGGCCGGCGCGGGGGCGTGTGAGTGGCCGCCACCGGCCTGGCCCTCGTCCTCGTCGTCGTCGCACTCGTCGCGGTCCACCGGCGCGACGCCGCCGCCGGAGGAGTGCTCGTCCTCGTGGTGGTCCACCGGCCTCGGGTGGTGGTGTCCGCCCCGGTCCTCGTCGGCGTCGCAGGACCCCCCGCGGCCGCCCCCGCCGTGGTGGTGGTCGTCCCGGCCGCCGTGGGAGCCGCCGCCGTGGGAGCCGCCGTGGGAGTTCCCGCCGCTCCAGCCGCCGACGGTGGCGTAGTCCGACACCATCGGTGCGAGGTCGGCCACGTCGGCCGGCGTGCTGTCGGACAGGCCGGCGGCGTCGAGTGCGCCCTGCGGGTCGGCCTCGTAGGCCGCGGCCTTCGCCGGGTCGCGGAACAGGTCGAGGATGAAGTCGAGCAGCGTGCTCGCGACGGTCGACATGGCTGCACTCCTGGTCTCGAGCCGTCCACCGTTGGCCGGCTGTCGCGGCGCAGTCCACGCCCGGCCGCCGTCCCCCGGCATCGGGGAGGCGCCCCCTCCCGCCGGACCGGGATGGGGGATGACCGCTGACGCTGCGTTAGGGGCTGCGGGGTGTCGCCCCCTACTCACCGTGCGCGGCGGATCAGTGTCCGTGACACGCGGGACAGGGCGGACGGCTGGGACATACGTTGCGTTGCGACCCCGACCGGTGCGTAGTCGGACCCGGGGCTCGTGTGGTCAGGGGGGACCTGTGCGCAACGGCGAGTACGGGCTGGGGATCGACGTCGGGGGCGGTGCGGTCTCCGCGGCGGTCTGCGGGCCCGACGGCGAGGCGGTGCCGCTGCCGCTCGGCGAGGGGCCGGTCGCGTCGGCGGTCGGGGACGACGGGCGGGTCGCCCTCGTCCCGGCCGACGGGACGGCGGGACGCGCGTCCCTGGTGGCGCGGGTCGGTGACCCGGTGCCGGTGTACGCCGGGGGTCGCGCGGTACCGGCCGCGGAGCTGGTCGCCGACGTCGTCCAGTCCGTGCGGCGGCTCGCCGTCGAGCAGGAGGGCCGGCCCGACGCGTGGACGGTGGTGACCGTGCCGCCGTCCTGGGCCGGGCACCGCTGCGCCACCCTGGCCGCCGCGCTCACCGTCGCCGGCGTCCCGCGCTTCTCCCTGGTGTCCTCCGCCGTCGCGGCCGTCGCCGCGCACGTCGCGGCCGGGGACCTGGCGCCCGAGCCGACGGTCGCCGTCTACGACCTGGGCGCCGGGTCGCTGGACACCGCCGTGGTGGGCCCCGACCCGGACCGGCCGCTGGCGCACCTCGCCGTCCCGCCGGCGCCGCTGCCCTGGGGCGGGCGGGACGTCGACGACGTGGTCCTCGCCCACGTCCTCGACTGCCTGGGTGCACCCCCCGGGGACGCGCGGGCGCTGCGGCGGGCCTGCCGGGCGGCCAAGGAGGCGCTGTCGACGGCCACCGTGGTCCGGATCCCGACCGACGGGCCCGACGGACCCATCCGGCTCACCCGCGAGGAGCTCGACGAGGTGCTGGCCGGACCGGTGCGGGAGTCGGCCGAGGCGCTCACCGCCACGGTGGCGGCCGCGGGACTGGACCCCGCCGACCTGGACGCCGTGGTGCTGGTCGGCGGGAGCGTGCGAGTGCCGCTGGTCGCCGAGGTCCTCTCCGACGAGCTGGGCCGGCCGCTGGTCGTGGGCGGGGACCCCGCCCTGACCCCCGCCCTCGGTGCGGCCGCACTGGCGGCGGAGGCGCTGGCGGCAGAGGCGCTGGCGGCAGAGGCCCTGCCGGCAGCGGCACCAGCCGCCGCGCTGCCGGACCCGCCGTCCGACGCCGTGGACCCGCAGCCCGTGCTCCCGGCGCCGCGCACGCCTCGCGGGCGGCACCGTCCGGGGTCCCCTCCCCGCGCGGCCACCGGGCCGGCGGCATGGCGGGGCGCGCGACTGCGCCGCGGCGCGGTCGTGGCCGGCCTCGCACTCGGACTGCTCTCCCTGGGGCCCGCGGCGGCCGGGCTGTTCGACGCCGTCCTCTCGCCCGGGCCTGCGGGACAGTCCGCCGCCGGGTCCGACGGCGGGGCCGTCATCGCCCACGGGACGGCCACCGTGGGCGGCGGCTCCACCGCGCGGGCCGCGGAGAGGGCCGTGGGCGGCTCCACCGCGCGGGCCGCGGAGAGCGCCGGGGACGGCGCGCCGCAGACGGCGGCCGACCCCACGGGCTCCCCCCGGATCAGCCTCGCCGCCGCCATCGCCACCGCGGCCCGCAGCAGCACGCCGTCCGCCTCCGGCAGCGCGGCGCCGACGCGGGACCGCACCGCACCCGGGACCACGCCGTCCGCTCCCAGCCCCTCCCGGACCACCGCCGGGGGGACCCCGTCCGGCACGACGTCGCCGAGTGCCCCGGCGCCCGGGACGACGGCGCGACCGTCCCCGTCCGGCCCGGCCCCCGTCGGCGAGGAGTCGACCGGGAGCGGCCAGTCCACCACCCCGCGGTCCCCGGACCCGGACCCGGACCCCGGGTCGCCGGTCCCCGACTCCCCCACGCCGACCCCGCAGCCGCCGGCTCCGGAGCCCCCCGGGGAGTGGACGCCGTCGCCCGTGCTCGAGAACCCGACGACCGGGCAGCCCGAGCCGGCGCCCGAGCCGGCGCCCCAGCCCCAGCCGGAGCCCGAGCCCGCGCCCACCGACGCCCCGGCGACCGACGCCCCGGCGACCGAGCCGGCGCCCTCGACGGAGGGCGCGGCGTGAGCGCGGCGACCGGGTGGGGGCCGGAGCTGGTGCGCGAGCTGACTGCCTGCACCGGCCGGGTCCCCGTCGTCGTGACGGTGGTGGGCCCCGCCGGGACCGGGAAGTCGCTGCTGCTCGCCGAGCTGGCGGCGGCGCACGAGCGGGCCGGGCTGGCGGTGCTGGACGCCGTTCCGGAGGACCCGGCCGCGCTGCCCGGACCCGTGGCGGTCCTCGTCGACGACGCGCACCACCTGTCCGACGCCGACGTGGCCCGCCTGGGCGTGCTGCTGCGCTCGCCGGCCGCCCGCGTCGTGCTGGCGCAGCGCCCGTGGCCGCGACCGGCCGCGCTGGGCGCGCTGCTCGCCGAGGTCGGTCCCGCCCGGCGCACCGTCGTCCTCGGGCACGCCGACCGGGCGCGGCTGCGCGAGTGGGCCCGTGAGCTGCTGGGCGAGGCCCTGGCGCCCCCGCTCGCCGACGCCGTCCTGACCCAGACCGGCGGGCTGCCCGCGTTCGCCGTCCCCCTGCTGCGCGCGCTGGGCCGGCGCGGCGGCGTGCCCGGGCAGCCGGGCCGCCTCGTGGTGCCCGACGAGGTCACCGAGCGGGTCCGGGCCGACCTGGCGGCCGTGGCGGAGGAGACCCGCGCGCTGCTGCACGCCCTCGCGGCCGGGGCGCCGCTGGACGAGGACGTGCTGGGCGAGCTGCTCGGGGTGTCGCCGGACCGGGCGGTCGACCTGCTGGACGCCGGGCGGGCCACCGGGCTGCTGCTGGGCACCGGCGAGGTGGTGCCGCTGGCGGCGCGTGCGCTGCTCGCGGTCACCCCGCCCGACGTGACGCGGCGGGTCCGCCGCCAGCTGCTGGCGCTGCTGGTCGAGCGCGGCGACGAACCGGTCGAGCTGGCCCGGCGGCTGGCCGCCGAGCGGGTGCGGGACCGGCACGCCGCCCGGTTGCTCGAACGGCACGGCGAGGCGGCGCTGACCGACGACCCGACGCTGGCCGCGCAGCTGCTCGGCGACGCGGCGCGCAGCGGGGCGCCGGTGGCGTCGCTGGCCGGTCGGCGGGCGCAGGCCGCCGCACTGGCCGGGGACCTCGACGGCGCGCTGCAGTGGGCCGACACCGCGCTGACCGACGAGACCGCGCCGGACCGGGCGCGGGCGGCCGGGGTGACCGCGGCCGTCCTGGCCCAGCGGGGGCTGCTGTCCCGCGCCGCGGGGCTGTGCCGGCTGGCCGGGGCCGAGCGCGCGGGGTCGGCGGCGCTGGCGCTGCTGGCGACCGGCGAGCCCGACGCGGCGGCCGCCGCCCTCGAGGCCGCCCGCACCGCCTGCGGGGTGCCCACGGTGCTGTCGGTGAGCGAGGAGCTGACCGCGCAGGGGGTGTTCCAGTCGCTGCGCACGGGCGA
>DASQXT010000128.1:0-3268 GCA_035639575.1 Geodermatophilus sp. | reverse complement strand
GGCCGCAGCTGGACCGACGACGAGATCGAGCAGTGGCTGCAGACGGCGGCCATCGACTACGAGCGGCCCGACGACGTCGCCGAGGCCGTGGCCGAGGTGCTGGCCGACAACGGCATCGTCGCCTGGTTCCAGGGCCGCTCGGAGTTCGGCCCGCGCGCCCTGGGCCACCGCTCGCTGCTGGCCCACCCCGGCTACGAGGCCAACCTCGAGCGGATGAACGACGTCAAGGGCCGCGAGCAGTTCCGCCCGGTGGCGCCGATGGTCCTGCTGGAGCGCGCACCCGAGATCTTCGGCCGCGGCCCGATCCCCTCGCCGTACATGCTCTTCGTGCACGACGTCGCCCCGGAGTGGAGGGACCGCATCCCGACGGTCACGCACGTCGACGGGACGGCGCGCATCCAGACGATCGACCGCGGGACCGAGCCGCTGGTGCACCGGATGATCGCGGCGTTCGAGCGGCGCACCGGCCTGCCGGTCGTGGTCAACACCAGCCTCAACACCGCCGGCCGGCCGATGGTCGACGACCCGCGCGACGCCCTGGAGTGCTTCGGCTCGGCCCCCGTGGACCTGCTGGCCATCGGTCCCTTCGTCGTCCGCAGGGCCCGGGCCACGCGGCGCTGAGCAGGGAGAGGGCAGCGGTCCTGACCCCGTGGTCCCCCGTGGCGCACGGGGCCAGGACCGACCTCTTCTGCCCGGTCCGACCGGGTGAGACCCGACCGTAGTCGCGACGGCTGCCGACCACGGGGAGGTCGCACGTGTTGGTCCCGGTGTACACGACACGCCGGGGACACCGGGAGGGTGAACCGCCCGGGGGCCGGCCGACGAACACCTGGTGCGGGTCGCCGCGACGGCCCGCCGGCGGAGCCGGCCGCCGGTGTGTGGCGCCCAACACGGACGGGTGACATCTGTTGCAGGACGTCCGAAGCGGGTACCGCACACCCAGCCCCGTCGAAACCTGGCGGATTGACTGCACCCTGGAGGACACCATGGCCGCTACTGCGGGCAACACGAACGACGGAGCGCGCACCTGGCCGCAGCTCCTGGCGCTGGCGTTCGGCGCCATCTACCTGCTGGTGGGGATCATCGGCTTCTTCATCACCGGGTTCGGGGACTTCTTCGCCCACGACACCAACCGGACCCTGCTGGGGTTCGAGATCAACGGCATGCACAACGTCGTCCACATCGTCATCGGTGTGGCCGGCCTGCTGCTGGCCCGCACCCTGGCCGGCGCGCGCACCTACGGCTGGCTTCTGGCCGTCGCCTACGGCGCCGCGTTCGTCTACGGACTGATCGCGATCGGCAAGACCTGGGACTTCCTCAGCATCAACGCCGCTGACAACGTCCTGCACCTCCTCACCGCGATCGTGGGTCTGGTCATCGCACTGGGCCCGGTGCGCAACGCCGTCCCCCGCCACGCCTCGCGCCTCTGATCAAGGACCCCCTGCAGGGCCGCGCACACCCGGAGGCCGGGCCCTGAACGGGGCCCGGCCTCCGGCGCGTCCGGGGTCGGGCGGCGCGCACGGGGGGCTGGTGGTCCCACGGTGCGCGGCGGAGGCTGGAGACCGGGGACGCGACCCGGGGGACGACGTCCCGCCCGCGCCCGAGCCCAGGGTGCCGCACGTGCCGGAACCGGAGGCCCGTGCCGTGGACGACGACCCCGTGCTGCGTGCCCTGGGCGAGGACCTCGCCCGCGACGACCCCGACCTGGCCGCTCGCCTCACCGGCGGCCCGGGGAGCCTGGGCGCCCCACCGGGCCGCGGCGCGCTCTGGGTGCTGATCCTGGGGGCGGTGGTGCTCGTCGCCGCGCCGCTCCTGCTGGGGCCGGCGGCGTTCGGCCTGATGGCCCTGGTCATGCTGATCGGCTGCCCGTTCGCGCTCAGCTGCTGGCTGCCCGTCGGGGAGTGGTGGCCGGACGACGACCTGCCGTCCTGACCCCGGGACGACGGGACGGACCCCTGACGAGACGCCGGTCACGCCGCCCTCTACCTTGCGGTCATGGACTTCGCCCTCTCCGCACGCGCCGAGGACGTCTGCGGCCGGATGTGGGACTTCATGCGCGAGCAGGTCTTCCCCGCCGAGCCGGTGTACGACGCCTGGCGTGCCGAACGCGGTCACGACAACCACGAGCACCCGCCGGTGCTGGAGGACCTCAAGAAGGAGGCCCGGGCCCGCGGCCTGTGGAACCTCTTCCACCACGAGCTCGGCGGCCTGACCAACCTGGAGTACGCCTCCGTCGCCGAGATCATGGGCTGGTCGCCGGTGATCGCCCCCGAGGTGACCAACTGCGGGGCCCCGGACACCGGGAACATGGAGACCCTGATGCTGTTCGGCACGCCCGAGCAGAAGGAGCGCTGGCTCACCCCCCTGCTGGAGGGCGAGATCCGCTCCGGGTTCGCGATGACCGAGCCGGACGTCGCGTCGTCCGACGCCCGGAACGTCCAGACCTCGATCGTGCGCGACGGCGACGAGTACGTCATCAACGGCCGCAAGTGGTGGATCACCGGCACCGCCGACGCGCGCTGCCAGATCTTCATCGTCATGGGCAAGACCGACCCCGACGGCCCGCCGCACCGCCAGCAGTCGATGGTGCTCGTGCCCCGGGACACCCCCGGCTTCGAGATCGTCCGGCACCTGCCGGTGTTCGGCTACCAGGACCAGCACGGCCACTCGGAGCTGCGGTTCACCGACGTCCGGGTGCCGGCGTCGAACATCCTGGCCAGTGAGGGCGACGGCTTCATGATCGCCCAGGCCCGGCTCGGTCCCGGCCGCATCCACCACTGCATGCGGGCGATCGGCATGGCCGAGCGGGCGCTGATGCTCATGGTCGAGCGGTCGAAGGCCCGGGTGGCGTTCGGTCGGCCGCTCGCCGACCAGGGCACCGTGCGCGAGGCGATCGCCCTGTCGCGGATGGAGATCGACCAGGCCCGGCTCTACGTGCTCAAGACCGCGGATCTGATCGACAAGTACGGGGCCAAGGGCGCCCGCACCGAGATCTCCGCGATCAAGGTCGCCGCCCCGCGGGTCGCCCTCGATGTCATCGACCGGGCCATCCAGCTGCACGGCGGGGCCGGCGTCAGCGACGACACCGTGCTGGCCCGCTTCTACGCCAGCGCCCGCACGCTGCGCATCGTCGACGGCCCGGACGCCGTGCACATCCGCGGGGTGGCCAAGGAGGAGCTGGCGCGCGAGCGGCCGTACAGCGGCTGAAGAAGGACCCCGTCCTCCCCGCCCCTCGCAGGCTCGGGGCGGTGCCCTGGACGGGGCCGGC
>DASQXT010000127.1:0-2957 GCA_035639575.1 Geodermatophilus sp. | reverse complement strand
GAACCCGCGGAAGTCATAGACCACCTGGTACTGGCAGCTCGCCCCGGCGGACCCGTGTCCGACGTTGTCGTGGGCGGTGCCAGCCGGCACGGAGGCCGTCTTCTGGCCGACCGCGCTCGTGTCGAGCGAGATCGAGCCGCTGGCGGCCCCGGCGATCCCGGAGTGGGCATCCGCCGCCGTCCAGCTCGCTGAGGCGCTGCTGCCAAGAATGACCGGACTCGTCGGGCAGGTCAGGGTCACGACCGGGTCGGTGGCGTCCACCTTGGCCGTGCCGGTCGCCGCCGCTGAGTCGTTCCCAGCCTTGTCGGTGGCCTTCCCCGAGTAGGCGTGGGACCCGGACGTGCTGAACGTCTGGGCGGCCGTGTAGCCGGCGACGCCGCTCCCGTCGCTGCCGTCGGCGAGCTTCGGATCGCTGCTGCCACCGTAGCTGACCGTCACCGAGTCCTTGAACCAGTTGCCGGTCGCATCCTCGGGGGCACGGTCGAAGCTCGCCGTGGGTGCGCTTGGAGCGCTCTTGTCGACCTTGACCGGATCCGAGGCGGCCGAGTAGGGACCGTCCTCGCCGAAGGCATCCACGGCCTTGGCCTGGTAGGTCCAGGTGCCCTCGCCCTCGGGCGCCGAGGCGCTGAACGCGAAGGCGCTGGCGCCCAGGCTGCCGGCGCCGCTCACCGGCGAGTAGCCGGCGTCGTCGGCGTCCTTGTGCTGGAGCGCGTAGTGGTCGACGTTGTTGTCGGGATCGCTCGCCGCCGTCCAGTCGAGGCTGAAGACGCCGTCGTTGTTGAGCGAGCTCGAGGCCGACGGCTTGCCGGGGGCCCCGGGCGGGCTGTTGACCGTGTAGGTGCAGCTCGCCGACTTCTCATGGCCGACGTTGTCGACCGCCGTGACCGTCTTCGTGTGCTGGCCGGCGGCGCTCGTGTCGAGGGCCACGCTCCCGCTCGGGTTGCTGGCCAGCCCCGACTGGGCGTCGCTCGCGCTGACGTCGATGGCGTGGCTGCTGTTGCGGCCGACCACCCCGCTCGGGCAGCCGGCGATCTCCACCGTCGGGTCGGTCGCGTCCACGTTGACGGTGCGCGAGGCCGAGGACTGGTTGCCGGCGTTGTCCTTGATCGTGCCGCTCACCAAGTGCGAGCCGCTCGTGTTCTTGGTCACGTCGGCCGGAATCGAGTTCGGGTCCACGCCGCTTCCGGCGCTTCCGTCCTGCAGGGTCGGGTCGCCGTTGGCGCTGAACACCAGGGTGACGCTGTCCTTGAACCAGTCGTTGTCGGTTCCGCTCGGGTCGTACTCCGGGGTCTTCGAGGGCGAGATCGACGGTGCGTTCGGCCCACTCTTGTCCACCTTGACCGGGTCGGAGGGATCGGAGAAGGGGCTGCTCAGGGTGCCGTCCGAGGCCCTCACCTGGTAGGTCCAGGTCCCCTCGGCCTCCGAGGCGGAGGAGGTGAACGCGAACGAGCTGCCGCTCAGGCTGCCGGCGCCGGTCACGAGGGAATAGCCGGCGTCGTTGGCGTCCTTGTGCTCGAGGCGGTAGCTGATCGGGTTGCCCTCCGCGTCGGTGGACGCGGCCCAGTTGAGACCGAAGACGCCGTCGTTGTTGAGCGAGCTCGAGGCGGACGGCTTGCCGGGCTTGGACGGGGCGGTGTTCGGCGGCGCCGCCGGCGTCTTCACCTGGAAGCTGCCGGACGTGTAAGTGCCGCCGCTCGCTCCGCCGCTCTGATAGCTCGCGGTCACGGTGGCGGTCGCGCCCGCGGGCGCGTTGTTTGCCACCGAGAAGCTGACGTTCGCCGCGTTCTGCAGGCCGTCGGCGGTCGTGCCGTTGTCGCAACCCGTGAGGGTGATGGTGCTCTGGCCCAGCGTGAGCCAGGGCTGGTTGGAGGCCACGGACAGCACGACCGGCGGCTTGGACCCACCGGTCCCGGCGTTACAGCCGTTGACCGGATCTGCAGCGTTGTCGTTGACCACGAGACCGAACTTGCCGGAGCCGCTCGAGCCCTGCGACACGGTGACGGACGGGTCGATGTTGGTCGTCACGCTGTTTGCATCGCCGGTGATCGTGTCCGCGAGCGCCAACCCGGCGAGGCCTAGCGCCGCACATGCGCCGATCAGCGCGGCCACGCGCGTGACACGCGAAAGCTTTTTCATGGCTTCCTTCCCCCGTGAGACATCGGTTCGCATCCCAGCCTGGCCCCGATCCGCCGATCGGCAATAGGCCGATTGGCTCATCTGTGCGTTCAGGTGCCTGAACGGCTGGCCCCCAAGGCGACGCAGGGCCGCTGCGGTGCCCCGCACGCGGGAGCAGATCCGCGCCGGCTCAGGATGCGTTAGCGCTATGCCTCGCGTGCTTCGCTATGAGCCGGAGCGCCGACGCGCGATCCGACACACCCAGCTTCTGCCCGACCTCCGAGATGTGGCGGCGGACGGTGACCGGCGAGACCGAGAGCCGCTCCGCGATTTCGCTCGTGCTCGAGCCTTCTCGCATGAGCGCAACCACCTCGGTTTCCCGCTCGGTCAGCTCCGTGGCGTGGGGGCCATCGATGTGCAGGCGTCGTGGCCGATCCCGGCGGCGATAGTCCTCGAGCACGCGGGCCACGAGCTTCGGTGACATCGCCGCCTGCCCTTCGAGCACGCCGCGAAGGGCAGCGGCCAGATGCTTGGGATCCATGTCCTTCAGGAGGTAGCCACAGGCTCCGGAGCGGATGGCGGTGAAGAGGTCGGGGTCGTCGGCGGACGCGGTAAGCATGACCACCGCGGCCTCGGGGACGCGCTGTGAGATCGCCGCTGCTGCCGTGAGGCCGTCGCCAGGGAGGGTGACCTCCAGGAGGCAGATGTCTGGCCTCTCATGCAGCGCCGCCTCGACCGCCGATGCCGCGTCGCCAGCTTCCGCGCACACCTCGAAGCCCTTCTGCTCGAGAAGCTCGCGCACGCTGACGCGTATAGGGAAATGGTCGTCGGCCAGCAGGACG
>DASQXT010000126.1:0-9646 GCA_035639575.1 Geodermatophilus sp. | reverse complement strand
AGCCGTTGACGGTGACCTCGGACCAGACCGGACGCTGGAACAGGTCGATCCGGACGTTGTCGACGTGGTCGGTGTGCACCGTCTGGATCTTGGTGAAGAACATCGGGACCATCGGCATGTCCTCGGCGATGAGGTCCTCGGCCTGCTGGTAGTCCGCGATGGCCTCGTCCTCGCTGGCCGCCGAGTCGCCCTGGGCGATCAGCTGGTCGACCTGCGGGTTGGAGTAGAAGCTGTAGTTCGAGCCGAGGGGCGGGAACGACGACGGCGAGAACAGCGGGGTCAGATAGCTCTCCGCGGCCGGGTAGTCGAAGCTCCAGCCGTACCGGAACGGGCCGGTGGCGCCCTTCTGCTCCAGCAGCGGCAGGTACTGGGAGAAGTCGAGGTTGCCCTGCAGCTTGAAGTCCACGCCGAGGTTCTGCCGCAGCTGGTTGCCGACCGCCTCCATCCAGGCGTCGTGGCCGGCGCCGGCGTTGAACCACAGGTCGATCGGCTGGCTGCGGTCGAAGCCGGCCTCGTCGAGCAGCTGGTTGGCGCGCTGGACGTCGAGCTTGCAGTAGGCGCACGCCCCCTCGCGGTAGCCGTCCACGACCGGCGAGATGAACGAGTCGGCCGGGGACCGCGTGCCGGAGAAGATGGCGTCGGAGATCGCCTGCCGGTCGATGCCCATCGAGATGGCCTGGCGCACCCGCTTGTCGGCGAACCGCTCGTCGTAGGTCGGCATGCTGAGGTAGGTGATCTGCGAGACCTGGGTCTCGATGAAGTTGTCCCCGAACGCGTCCTTGGCCGACTGGATGACGTCGGGCGGGATGACGTCGACGATGTCGACGTTGCCGTCCTGGGCGTCGGTGTAGGCGGTGGCGGAGTCGGCGTACACGACGAACTCCATGCCGTCGGCCTGGGCCGGGTCCTCGCCGGAGTAGTTCTGGTACTTGGTCAGGGTGATGCCCTGGCCGGGGACGTAGTCGGTCTCGGCCTGGAAGGGGCCGTTGCCGATCGGGTGGGTGCCGAAGCCCTCGGGGTCCTGGAAGAAGGCGTCGGGCAGCGGGTCGAACGAGTTGTAGCCGACCACCGCCGGGAACAGCCGGAACGGTGCGCTCAGCTGCACCGTGAAGGTGCGGTCGTCGACCACCTTCAGCCCGCTCAGCGTCTGCGCGGCGCCGTCCTGCAGCTCCTGGAAGCCGGCGATGCGGGACAGGTAGGAACCGCCGTCCTGCGCGTTGGCCGGGTTGGCGGTGTAGTTCCACGCGTCGACGTAGGACTGCGCGTCGACCGGCGTCCCGTCGTGGAAGGTCCAGCCGTCCTTGAGCTTGATGGTCCAGTTCTGGTTGTCGGTGGAGTCGATCGACTCCGCGACGCCGCCGTACTCGACCGCACCCTCGGGGGAGTAGGTGACCAGGCCGGTCCACAGCGCGGCGATGACCTTGGCGCCCTCGCTCTCGGTGGTGTTGCCGGGGACGAGGGGGCTCTTCGGCTCACCGATGTACGCGGTGAAGGTGCCGCCACCCCCGCCGCCACCGCCACCGCCGGAGCCGCTGTCGTCACCGCCGCCACCACAGGCGGACAGGACCATCGCGCCGGACAGCCCGGTCGCGATGAGCGCAGCGACGCGCTTGCTCAACCTCACGTGCAATGCCTCCCTCGTCCCGCTCAGCGGGGGAACGGACGGGTTCGCCGGCAGCCAGACCTCCGCGGACGGGCGGCCGGGTCGTGCGGACACACCGGGCGAACCCGGTACGAGCCGGGACCCTAGGCGCGCTCCGGGAAGAGCGTCCACGGCCGTCACCGACTTGTGACCTCGGGTCAGGATCCCACAGGGTGGAACAGCACTTGTCCACAACCCGCGCCGTGTCGTTCTCAAGGACTTGCGCCCGGATGCGGGTCCCGCCGGACGTCTTCCGTCCTCACTGCCGCCGCGTGTCAGGTCCGTCGTCCGTGGGTACTCCGGTGACCTCCGACGAGAGGAGCCACCGTGAGCGGCATCGACAAGATGAAGAACAAGGCCGAGGAGCTCTCCGGCAAGGGCAAGGAGAGCGTCGGCGAGGCGACCGGCGACCGTGATCTGCAGGCCGAGGGCAAGACCGACCAGGCCTCGGGCAGCCTCAAGCAGGCCGGCGAGAAGGTCAAGGACGTCTTCAAGTGAGCCGTCGGTCCCGTCCGGGCACCCGCCCGGACGGGACCCGCTCCCCCGGTCACCAGCTCTCGGCGACCAGCTCCACCTCGAACCCGGCGGCGTCCTCCAGGTAGGCCGCGTAGTGCTCCGGGCCGCCGGCGTGCGGGTGCCGGTCGGCGAACAGCAGCGACCAGCCCCGCCGTCCGGCGGCGGCGGTGAGCGCGTCCACCTCGGCGCCGGTCGGCACACTGAAGGCCAGGTGGTTCAGCCCCGGGCGGCGGCGCTCGTGCGCCCCCTCGACAACGTCGGGCCCGCTCTCCAGGACGACGTAGGTCTCCCCCAGCCGCCAGGACCGCCCCTGCGGCCACGACCGCTCCGGCGCCCATCCCAGCTCCTCGAGCAGCCAGCCCAGCGACGCCTCCGCGGCGGCGATGTCGGCGACCCACAGCTCGACGTGGTGCAACGTCCCGCGCCCGGTCACGGCCGGTCCCCTCGGAGCCGGGCCAGCAGCGCACGCACGGCGGGCAGCAGCGGCCGGTCGGCCGGGATCCAGTCCAGCGACTCGAGCTCGTCGGCGGTCAGCCAGCGCAGCTCGCTGTGCTCGTGCGCGGTGACCTCGCCGCCGGGCCGCACCCGGCCCCACCACACCCGCAGCGTCGACGCGCCGGGCAACCCGCCGGCGACCACACCGTCGAGCACCACCTCGCCCAGGAACGCCTGGGGGACGACGGTGACGCCGAGTTCCTCGCCGATCTCGCGGACCAGGGCGGCGAGTTCCTCCTCCCCCGGCTCGACCTTGCCGCCGGGGAACTCCCAGCAGCCGTCGTAGGACCCGCCCGACCGCTGGGCCACGAGCACGCGGTCGCCGTCCACCAGCGCGGCGCCGACCACCTGGACGACGTCGAGCGCGCGCCGGGCCGCCGCGGCGGCGTAGCCGTCGAGGTGGGCCCGCATCGCGCGGCGCACCCGCCGCCGCAGCAGCCGGTCGACCACCCGCCCGAGCGGGCGCGGCAGCGCGGTGGCCCAGTCGACCTGTTCCTCGACGAGGGTGCCGGCGCCGGTGGCGGTGAACCGGCGCGAGTGGGTCAGCCGGCGCCAGCCGCGGCCGGGTCCCACGGCGTACACGTCGCGCACCGGACGGACCGACACGACCTCCTCCAGCGGCACCGGCCAGGGGCGACCGAGGGCGCGAGCGACGTCGAACGCCACGGTCAGCGGCGCCTCCACCAAGGTGGTGAAACGCAGCTGTGACACGGTGTCACCCTCCCAGACAGGGCAGACTGGCCGCCGTGCGCATCACCGCCCGGGTCGACTACGCCGTCCGGGCCGCCGTGGAGTTGGCCGCGGCGGCACCCGGAGCCCTGACCTGCGACCGCATCGCCGCGGCCCAGGGCATCCCCTCCCGGTTCCTCCAGTCGATCCTCGGCGACCTGCAGCACGCCCGGCTGGTCACCAGCCAGCGCGGCCGCGAGGGCGGCTACCGTCTGGCCCTGCCGCCCTCGGAGGTCTCCATCGCCCGCGTGATGCGCGTGGAGCAGGGCTTCCTCGCCGAGGTGCACGGCCAGCGTCCGGAGGACGTCGAGTACTCGGGCACCGCCGTCCCGCTGGCCTCGGTCTGGGTGGCCGCGCGGGAGTCCTACCGGCGCGTGCTCGAGCGGGTCACCCTCGCCGACGTGGTCGCGGGCTCGCTCCCGCCGGAGGTCGCCGACCTCGTCGCGCTGGAGGAGGCGTGGCGGTCGTTCGGGGACGCCGCCAACTCCGCCGAACGCCGGTAGGCCGGCGGCGCTGTCCTCCACCGGCCGGTCACGAGGGCAGCCTGCCAGCCGGGGGCGGGACGGCGGGGTCGCGAGACGCTGGGCGAGACTGGCGGCATGCCAGCTGAGTCGCACCCGGGCGTCACCGTGTTCCTCACCGGGCTCTCCGGTGCCGGCAAGTCCACGATCGCCGACGCGCTGGTCGCCGACCTGGAGGGCGAGGGCCGGCCGGTGACGGTGCTCGACGGCGACGTCGTCCGCACCCACCTGTCCAGCGAGCTCTCCTTCTCCCGCGAGGACCGCGACCTCAACATCCGCCGGATCGGCTTCGTCGCCGGCGAGGTGGTCAAGCACGGCGGCACCGTGGTCGTGGCGGCGATCGCGCCCTACGAGACCGCGCGCGAGCAGGCCCGTGCGCTGGTCGAGCGGCACGGCCGGTTCGTGCTGGTGCACCTGTCCACGCCGCTGGAGGTCTGCGAGGGCCGCGACGTCAAGGGCCTGTACGCGCGGGCCCGCGCCGGGCAGATCACCGGGTTCACCGGCATCGACGACCCGTACGAGCCGCCGGCGCGCGCCGAGGTCGTCATCGACACCTCGGTCACCCCGCTGACCGAGTCCGTCGCGCGCATCCGCAGGGCCATGGACGGGGCCGCCACTCCTGTATCTTGAGTCACACTCCGCAGGTCCCCGTGTGTGTGGGACCATGGGGGGCGTGACCGTGCGCGCTCTGCTCCTCGTCGCGCGCCGTCACATCGACCTCGCGCTGGTCAGCAGCGCGGTCTGTCGCCCCGCGCGCTGACCTCGGTCCCTCGCAGCGCCCGCTGCGCCTCCCGATCCGGCAGCGCCCACCCCGTCCGGTCCCGGCGCCGTGACGGTCGGCGCAGAAGGAAGTGCCATCGTGACGACCCCCCGCACCAGCAACAGGCCCCAGCGCGGCCAGGGCCAGTGGGCGCTGGGCTACCGGGAGCCGCTCAACCCCAACGAGCGGATGAAGAAGGACTCCGACGGGCTCGAGGTCCGTCAGCGCATCCTCGACATCTACGCGCACACGGGCTTCGGGGGCATCGACCCGGGCGACCTGCGCGGCCGCATGCGGTGGATGGGGCTCTACACCCAGCGCGCCCAGGGCATCCCCGGCGGGAAGACCGCCGTGCTGGAGCCCGAGCAGCTCGAGGACTCCTACTTCATGATGCGGGTGCGCACCGACGGCGGGGCTCTGACCAGCGCGCAGCTGCGGACCATCGGCGGCATCAGCACCGAGTTCGGTCGCGACGTCGCCGACGTCACCGACCGGCAGAACATCCAGTACCACTGGATCCGCATCGAGGACGTCCCCGAGATCTGGCGCCGGCTCGAGGCCGTCGGCCTCACCACGACCGAGGCCTGCGGCGACACCCCCCGCGGCATGCTCAACTGCCCGCTGGCCGGCGTCCTCGAGGACGAGGTCCTCGACGCCTCCGACGTCATGGCGGAGACGGTGGCCAAGTACGTCGGCAGCCCCGAGTTCAGCAACCTGCCGCGCAAGTGGAAGACGTCGATGTCCGGCTGCGTCGACCACTGCACCGAGCCGGAGATCGATGACGTCTCCTTCGTCGGCGTGCGCAACGCCGACGGCGAGGCCGGCTACGACCTGTGGGTCGGCGGCGGCCTGTCGACCAACCCGATGTTCGCCCAGCGGGTCGGCGTCTTCGTGCGCCCCGACCAGGTGACCGACGTCTGGGCGGCCTGCACCTCGATCTTCCGCGACTACGGCTACCGCCGGCAGCGCAACCGCGCCCGCATCAAGTTCCTCATGGCCGACTGGGGCCCGGAGAAGTTCCGCCAGGTGCTGCAGGACGAGTACCTGCACGAGGCGCTCCCCGACGGTCCGGCCGCGGCTGCGCCGAAGCACGAGCAGCGCGACCACGTCGGCGTCGCCCGGCAGAAGGACGGCGCCAACGCCGTCGGCTTCGCGCTGCGCACCGGCCGGATCACCGGCAGCCTGCTCACCCGGATCGCCGACCTCGCCGAGGAGTACGGGCAGGGCCGCACCCGGACGACGACCCAGCAGAAGATGGTCATCCTCGACGTGCCCGACGAGCGGGTCGAGGACCTCGTCGCCGCGCTCGCCGAACACGACCTGCTGGTCCGCCCGAGCGCCTTCCGCCGCGGCACGATGGCCTGCACCGGCCTGGAGTTCTGCAAGCTCGCGATCGTCGAGACCAAGCAGCACGCCCAGGACCTCTACGCCGAGCTGGAGAAGCGGCTGCCGGACTTCGACGAGCCGATCGGCATCAACGTCAACGGCTGCCCGAACAGCTGCGCCCGGTTCCAGACCGCCGACATCGGCTTCAAGGGCTCAATGGTGCGCGACGACAGCGGCGAGATGGTCGAGGGCTTCCAGGTGCACCTGGGCGGCCACCTCGGCACCGAGGCCGCCTTCGGCCGGAAGTTCCGCGGCCACAAGGTGACCAAGGCCGAGACCGCCGACTACTGCGAGCGGGTGCTGCGCGGCTACCTCGAGCGCCGCGAGCCCGGCGAGCGGTTCGCCGCCTACGTGGCGCGCGCCGAGGAGTCCTGGTTGGTGTGACCGAGGAGTTCGCGGACGGCGGTGGAAGATCCCGTCAGCTGCCCGTGTTCTTCTGCCCGTACTGCGGGGACGAGGAGCTGACCCCGCACGGGGACGGGAGCGAGTGGCACTGCGCCGCTTGTCTGCGGACCTTCACCGTCCGGCTCACCGGGACAGGAGTGCACCAGCCATGACGACCGCCGTCCGGCCCACACCCGAGCTCGCTGCGGAGGCCGACGCCCGCTTCGAGGGGATCGCCGACCCCGTCGAGCAGGCGCTGGCCGTCCTGCGCTGGGCCGGGGAGACCTTCGGCGACGACTTCGCGGTCACCTCCTCCATGGCCGACGGGCTGCTCGCGCACCTGGCGTCGCGGGCGGTCCCCGGCGTCAACGTGGTGTTCCTCGACACCGGCTACCACTTCGCCGAGACGATCGGCACCCGCGACTGGGTCAGCGGGGTCATGCCGATCACGCTGGTCAACGTGCGGCCCGAGCAGACCGTCGCCGAGCAGGACGCGGAGTACGGCGCGCAGTTGCACGACCGCGACCCCGACCTGTGCTGCTCGCTGCGCAAGGTGCAGCCGCTGGCCAAGGCCCTCGCCGGGTACGCGGCGTGGGGCTCGGGCGTGCGCCGCGACGAGGCGCCCACCCGCGTGGGCACGAAGGTCGTCGACTGGGACGCCAAGCGCGGCATGGTGAAGGTCAACCCGCTGGCCGCCTGGACCCAGGAACACGTCGACGCCTACACCGCCGAGCACCAGGTCCCGGTCAACCCGCTGCAGGAGATCGGCTACGCCTCCATCGGCTGTGCCCCGTGCACCCGACCGGTGGCCCCGGGCGAGGACCCGCGCGCCGGCCGGTGGGCGGGCCGTGGCAAGACGGAGTGCGGGCTGCACCTCTGAAGGACCTCGTCCCACCCCACGGACGATGGACCCCGTCCTCCTGACCCTTCGCAGGCTCAGGGTGAGCCTCGGGACGGGGCCGGCGCCGCGGGCCCCTGGAACGAGGCCGTTCCAAGGCTGCAAGATGGGTCCGTGCCCCGACCGCCCCGCCTCTCCCCCGACGAGCTGACCGCCGCCCTCTCCGGGCTGCCGCTGTGGTCGGGGGACGGCGCGGGCATCCGCCGCAGCGTCGAGCTGCCCGGCTTCCCGGACGCCGTCGCCGCGCTCGTGCGCATCGCGTTCGTTGCCGAGCAGATGGACCACCACCCCGACGTCGACCTGCGCTGGCGCACCCTGCACCTGACGCTGGTGACCCACTCCGCGGGCGGGGTCACCGAGCTGGACCTGGAGCTCGCGCGGCGCGTCGACGGGCTGTTCCCGGGCTAGGGCGGACCCGCTGCCCCGCAGCCTCGCGGCGGGTCCCTGCAGGGGCGGGATCAGGCCGCCGGCGCCGGGCTCCTCGCGGCGACGGTGCGGACCGCCGCCGACTCCAGCCCGCGGACGACGGTCTCCACCGGCCCACGGCGGGAGGTCCTCAGCCAGAGCGGAGCGAGCACGAGCATCGCCGCGACGTGCGCGAGGTACGTGAACGGCTCGCCCCACGCGTCGGGGAACCACGTGAGCGCCAGCAGGTGCAGCGTGTAGAGGGTCAGGGTGAGGCTGCCCGCCGCAGCCAGCGGCCGGAGCAGGGCGGGGCCGACCACCCGGCTCAACAGCACGCACCCGGCGGTGATCGCGACGGCCACGCCCGTGGTGCGGAGCAGGTCCAGCGGCGTGCTGGAGTGCGGTGCGTCGATGGCCAGCCACCACAGCGAGTCCCGCGGCTCGTCCGGGCTGAACCCCCAGGTGATCAGGGCGTGCACCTCGTCCGCGCCGTACCTCCCGGCCTCGGCGTCCAGCAGCCGGTCGGTCCCGCCGAGGCCGTCGAGCAGGAGCCACGAGAGCCCCGAGGCCAGCACCGCGAGCGCGATCCCGCCGACCACCACCCGGGCGGTGACCTGCACCGAGGAGAGGTCCAGGCGTCCGAGCGCCATCCCGGCACACAGGTAGGCGGCCCAGGCCAGCGCCGGGTAGATCCCGGTGAGCGTCAGCTGCGCCAGCCAGTCCAGCGGCGCCGCGGCCACGTCCCCGAAGGTCGGGTTGACCAGCTGTGGGGTCGGCAGGACGGGGCGCAGCAGCTGCGCGACGACGGGGACGACGACCGCGAGCACGACAGCCAGCACGGCGAGGGCGTACGGGCCCAGGCGGAGCAGCGGGATCGCGAACAGGAACAGCAACCCGAAGGTCATCAGGACGACGATGGCGTGCTCGTGGTAGTCGACCACGGACCCCAGGGCGAGCCCGAGCGTGACGAGCGCGGCCGCCCGCACGGTGAGCGCCGCCGCCGCGCGTGCCCAGGCCCGTCCTCCTGCCGGCGGGCAGCGGCCGTACGCCAGCCCCACCCCCACCCCGGCCAGCAGGGCGAACAGGGCGGCGCCCTCCGATCCCCGCACGTAGGCCCCGGTCGGGTCGCCCGCGTCGTCACTGAAGAGGAGGACGTGGGATCCGACGATCATGAGCAGCGCGAGCCCGCGGGCGACGTCGACGCCGATCAGCCGGGTGGTGCTCCGGCGTCCCGCCGGGGCCTCCCCCGGGGCGTCGTCCGTGCGCGAGGGGGCGTCCCCGTACTGCCGTTGTGGTCGATGGGTCCCCGCTCGGTCGCGCACGTGGCCGGACGGTAGTTCCCCGACCTGACCTCTCCCCGCCGCTGACCTGGCAGTTCCCTGTGAGCCGGCACCCGGCGGCCGGCGGGGAGGAGCCGGCGTGGTCGTCCGGCCACACCCGCCGCTCACCCGGCCCGGACACGGCGCGCGGCGAGCGCGGCGACGACGAGCAGCACCCCCCACAGCAGGAGCCAGGGATCCCAGAGGAGGACGTGCCAGCGCAGCGCGGCGGAGTCGGCCGGCTCCCCGAGGACGCCGGTCAGCGCCACGGCCCCGACGACGACGAGCGCCCCGCCGTAGACGGCGAGCACCCCGCCAGCCAGCAGCGCGGCCGCCGGCACCAGCCGCCGGAGCCGGCGACCGGGCGGCGGGTGGGCCAGCGCGAGGGCCAGGACGGCGACCGCGAGCTTGACGACGACGACGAGGGCGAGGCCGGCCGTGACCAGGGCGCCGCCCTGCCGGCCCTGCTCCTCGACGACGCCGCCCACCGTCGACAGCAGCCAGGTCCCACCGGCCAGCCAGTACGCGCTCACCGCCGCCGACAGCGCCGCGAGCACTGCTGCCCCGTACGCCGATCGGACCAGCAGCCGC
>DASQXT010000125.1:0-13952 GCA_035639575.1 Geodermatophilus sp. | reverse complement strand
CACGGGGTGGCCGGCGAGCTCGGGGACCTCGGTCAGCTCGCCCTCGACGTCCAGCTCCACCCGGGTGCGCCGGATCAGCCCCTCGGGCCCCCTGTCGTAGAGGCCCACGGCCAGCCGGTGCCGCCGCAGCACCGGGTGCTCGGGCACCGCGGTCTGCTGGATGGCGACGCGCGTGTAACGGCCGTCGCCGGACAGCTCGAGGACCGGCCGCAGCGTGTTCACCTGGCTGGTCTCCAGCCACTGCCGCGCCCACTCGGTGAGGTCGCGGCCCGTGCTCTCCTGCAGGGGGCCGAGCAGGTCGGCCAGCGTGGTGTTGCCGTACTCGTGGGTGCGGAAGTAGCGGCGGATCCCGGCCAGGAACTCGTCCCGGCCGACGTAGGCCACCAGCTGCTTGAGCACCGAGGCGCCCTTGGCGTAGGTGATGCCGTCGAAGTTCACCTCGACCGCGGCGACGTCGACCATGTCGGCGGCGATCGGGTGGGTCGAGGGCAGCTGGTCCTGCGCGTAGGCCCACGCCTTCTCGGTGTTGGCGAACGTCGTCCACGCGGTCGTGTACTCGGTGGCCTCGGCCTGGCACAGGGTGGAGATGTAGGTGGCGAAGGACTCGTTGAGCCACAGGTCGTCCCACCACCGCATGGTCACCAGGTCGCCGAACCACATGTGCGCCAGCTCGTGCAGCACCGTCTCCGCGCGCCGCTCGTAGCGCGCCCGGGTGGCCTTGGACCGGAAGACGTAGTCCTCCAGGAAGGTCACCGCGCCGGCGTTCTCCATCGCCCCGGCGTTGAACTCCGGCACGAACAGCTGGTCGTACTTGTCGAACGGGTACGGGTAGTCGAAGACCCGGTGGTAGAAGTCGAAGCCCTGCTTGGTGACCCGGAACAGCGCCTCCGGGTCGAGGTGCTGGGCCAGCGAGGCGCGGCAGTACAGCCCCAGCGCGATGCCCTCGTGGGAGTCGGTCACCCGCGCGTAGGGGCCGGCGATCAGCGCGAGCAGGTAGGTCGACAGCCGTTCCGTCGGCGCGAAGTGCACCAGCTGGGCGCCGCCGTGACCGGCCTCGATGGTGCGCTCGCCGGTGTTGGAGACGACCTGCCAGTCGAACGGCGCGGTGACGTGCACCGTGTAGGTGGCCTTCAGGTCGGGCTGGTCGAAGCAGGTGAACACCCGCTTGGCCTCGGCCGGCTCGAAGTGCGTGTAGAGGTAGACCTGCCCGTCCTCGGGGTCGACGAAGCGGTGCAGCCCCTCGCCGGAGTTGGAGTACCGGCAGTCGGCCTCGACGACGAGGGTGTTCTCCGCGGCCAGGCCCGGCAGCGGCAGGCCGCCCTCCTCGGTGTAGGCGGAGACGTCCAGCGGCTCGCCGTTCAGCGTGGCGGAGCGGACCTTCTCGGCGACCAGGTCGATGAAGGTGTCGGCCCCGGGTTCGCGGCAGGTGAACCGCACCGTCGTCGTCGACCCGAAGGTGTGCTCGCCGGGACGCCCGGCGCCGTCGGTCAGGTCGAACTGGACGTCGTAGCTGTCGACCGCCAGCAGTCGGGCGCGGGCGGCGGCGTCATCGCGGGTCAGGTTGGGTACGGCCACGCAGGGGAGCTTCCCACGGCCCTCCGACACGCCCCCGGCCTGGACCGGGGGTCGCCACGCCCGGGCGACCGCGGGAACAACGGCTCCCCGGCCCGGCTTGGCACCGGCAGAGACGACCCCGGCGCACCGCCGCCGGGCAGGACGACGCGAGGAGCGGAACGCATGACCGAGGCAGTGCAGAGCGCGCCGGTGAAGGCCCGCGTGGACTTCTGGTTCGACCCGCTGTGCCCGTGGGCGTGGCTGACCAGCCGCTGGGTGCTGGAGGCGGCGAAGGTCCGCGACATCGACCTGCACTGGCACGTCATGTCCCTGGCCGTGCTCAACCGCGGCCGGGACCTGCCGGAGGAGTACCAGCAGATGATGGAGAAGGCGATCGGCCCGGTGCGGGTCGCGATCGCCGCGGCGCAGCAGCACGGCGACGAGGTCCTCGGTGACCTCTACACCGCCATGGGGACGCTGCGCCACCACGAGGGCAAGGAGCTCGACGAGCTGATCGCGCCGGCGCTCGAGCGCGTCGGCCTGCCCGCCGAGCTGGCCGAGGCCGCGACCTCGACCGAGTACGACGAGGCGCTGGAGAAGAGCCACCACGCGGGCATGGACCCGGTCGGCGACGACGTCGGCACCCCGGTCATGCACATCGACGGCGTGGCGTTCTTCGGTCCGGTCATCAGCAAGGTGCCCACCGGTGAGGACGCCGGCAAGGCCTTCGACGGCGCCGTCCTGCTGGCCAACCTCCCCGACTTCTGGGAGCTCAAGCGGACCCGGCTCTCCGGCCCCGACATGGACTCCGTGCCGGCCGACGCCCTCGAGCTGACCCGCCGCCGCTGATCCCGGCGCGGACGGGGTGCGGCATCCTCAGCAGGTGCCGCACCCCCTCCGCCAGCGCATCCTGATCTCCGGCGCCAGCTCCGGTCTCGGCGAGGGCATGGCCCGCCGCTTCGCCGCGATGGGCCGCGACCTGGCGCTCGTCGCCCGCAGGTTCGACCGCCTCGAGGCCCTGCAGCGCGAGCTGCTCGACGCCCACCCCGGCATCCGGGTCGAGGTCGCGGCCATGGACGTCGACGACGCCGACTCGGTCGCCACGGTCGTGCCCGTGCTGGCCGAACGGCTCGGCGGCCTGGACCGCGTGGTCGCCAACGCCGGCATCGGCAACGGGGCCTCCATCGGCACCGGTGCCGCGGCGACCAACCGGGCCGTCCTGGCCACCAACGTGCTCGGCACGCACGCCCAGTGCGAGGCGGCGGTCGAGCTGTTCCGCGCCCAGGGCTCCGGGCACCTCGTGCTGATCTCGTCGGTCGCCTCGATCCGTGGCATGCGCGGCAGCCGCACCGCCTACGGGGCGAGCAAGGCGGCGCTGAACTCGCTGGCCGAGGGGATCCGCTCCGACGTGCACGGGACGCCGATCACCGTCTCGACGATCCTTCCCGGCTACATCGCGACCGACATCAACACCGGCCGCCGCGGCCCGTTCACCGCCGACCTGGACACCGGCGTGGACGCGCTCACCGCGGCCGTCGAGCGGGAGCCGGTGCGCGCCTACGTCCCCGAGTGGCCGTGGCGTCCGATCGCCGGGCTGCTGCGGGTGCTGCCGCTGCCCGTCGTCCGCCGGCTCACGTGAGGCCTCACCAGCAGATGCGCATCGGCCGGTCGCGGGCGTCGGTCGCACCGTCGCCGACGCACTCCGCGGTGCCGTCGGCGATCCGCCGGGCCGACCAGGCGGCGGCGCAGGCGTCGAGCGCGTCGACGGCCGGCACGCGCGGGGGAGCGGCCAGCAGCGCGGCGTCGACGTCCATGACCGTGCGCAGAGCAGCCAGCCGCTGGGCCAGCCCGCGGGCGGTGACCTTGGGGTCGGAGACGCCGCCCAACCCGTGGCGGAACGCCAGCTCGGGGTGGACCTCGACGACGTGGTCGGCCGGTGGGTCCCCGAGGGCGTCGTCCAGCGACCGGATGGAGCGGACCAGCTGCCAGGCCTGCGCCGACAGCGACGTCCCACCGGTGGCGTGGACGGACAGGACGCGCGCCTCGGCGTAGTCGTGGGCCGCGAGCACCGCCCGCACCGGGGCGGGGAACACCGAGCTGCCGGCCCTCCCCAGGCGGCCCTTGGCACTCCGGTCGCAGGCCCGGGCGCCGTCGTCCGACAGCCCGATCGGCATGTCGATGCCGACCACCTCGACGTCCGGCACGGCGAGGACGGCGGCCGCGTCGGGCAGCGCCAGCAGCTGCACCGTCCGGCCGTCCAGCCGGGCGCCGACCCAGGCGCCGCGCCACCCGTCGACACCCAGCACCGCCACCCGGGCAGCCTGACAGACTCGCCGTCATGCGCGTCTTCGTCGGAACGGATCACGCCGGTCTGGAGTTCAAGGACCACCTGTTGCGGGCCCTTGCCGAGGCCGGCCACGAGCCGGTCGACTGCGGGGCGTTCGAGTACGACGCGCAGGACGACTACCCGCCGTTCTGCTTCGAGGTCGGCGAGCGGACGGTGACCGAGCCCGGCAGCCTCGGCGTGGTCATCGGCGGCTCCGGCAACGGCGAGCAGATCGCGGCCAACAAGGTCCCCGGGGTGCGCGCCGCGCTGGTGTGGAACCGGGAGACCGCCGAGCTCGCCCGCCAGCACAACGACGCCAACGTCGTCTCCATCGGCGCCCGCCAGCACAGCGTCGAGGAGGCCACCGAGCTGGTGCTGCACTTCCTCGCCACGCCGTTCAGCGGCGAGGAGCGGCACGTGCGCCGGATCGGCCTGATCACCGACTACGAGCAGAACCGGCACCGCCCGGCCGGTGGCCTGCCCACCCGCGAGGAACCGGTCTAAAACTCGTCGGGGCACCACGGCGTCACCGGCCAGCGGAACGCCGTCCCGGCCTGGGTGACCGCCCCCGGGCTGACCTCGGTGACCCGGCCGGCCGCCTGCAGCGTCGCCAGCGACACCCCGCCGAGGTAGGCCGCGCCCAGCGCCTCGACGTCGAGCACGAGGTCGGGGTCGGCGTCGGTCTCGAAGCAGAAGGCGCCGGCCGGGTGGCCGACGAGGGACCAGCGGCCGTCGTTCCACGGGCAGAACCGGTCGCGCACCTCGATCACCAGGTTGACCCGGGACGGATAGCGGCGGGCGGCCAGCGCGCGGCCGACGTCGACCAGCCGCACCCACAGGGCGTCGTACGGCTGCGCCCGCAGCGCCCGCGGCTCGGCCAGCAGGTGCCGCAGCGGGTCGTCCGGCGAGGCGGTCGGCGCCCGCATGGTGCGCACGAGGTCCAGCG
The DNA here is from genome assembly GCA_035639575.1 of Geodermatophilus sp. GTDB lineage: Bacteria > Actinomycetota > Actinomycetes > Mycobacteriales > Geodermatophilaceae > Geodermatophilus. The sequence continues at coordinate 9,126 of DASQXT010000125.1, read as the reverse complement.
ACAGCAGGAACCGCCACATCGACGCGTACGCCGGCGTCGTCAGGGAGCGCACCTCCTCGACGACGACGGTGCCGTCGGGCTGGCCGTCGTCGGTCCACGCCGCCCGGACGCGGTAGGTGGCGTAGCCGGTCACCGTGCCGTCGGGCTCGACGTGCCGCAGGAAGCGCCGCTCGGTCGCGCCGTGGCGCCGGGCCGGGTCGTCCTCCAGGCCGCGGCCCCACCAGCGGGCGTCGCGGGCGAGGTTGCCCGGCACGGACCGGCGGACCCGGTCGTGCAGGTCCACGGCGGCCGCGCGGAAGTCCTCGACGCCGACCTGCTCGACCCGCCCCGCACCGAGGTCGACGTCCGGCCGCAGCACCAGCCGGGCGACGTCGCCGGAGAGGTTGCCGCGCTCGGTGGCCGGCGCGTAGCCGAAGCGGCCGTAGATCGAGGACTCCGAGGCCCACAGCGCCGCGACCGGCTCGCGCCCCTGCTCGTGGAGCTCGGTGAGCTGGCGCCGCATGACCGCGGTGAGCACGCCGCGCCGCCGGTGGCTGGGCGCGACGCTCACCCAGGTCACGGCGGCACAGGGGACGACGCCGCCGGGCACGGTCATCTCCCGGCTGTGGACGCCGGACGTCGCGACCACCCGGTCGCCCTCCCACAGCCCGAGCGAGCGGTCCAGCTCCGCGTGCGCGGGGACGGCGTCGACGAAGGAGGCGGGCGGCTCCTCGGCGAACGTGGTGAAGAAGGCCCGGCTGAAGGACGGCCAGTCCTCGGGCGTGGCGGGGCGCAGCTGGTCGGCGAGGTCGGTCACCCGAGCTGTCTACCGGGAGCCGCCGACCTCGTGCGACCCGTCATCGGATCACCGTGGCGCCGGCGGTGAGGGTCCCGGGCGCCACCTCGGTGCGGCCGGCGTCCCGGACGACGACGTCCATCGCGGCCACCTCGTCCGGCCGTCCGCCGAGCACGACGACCCGCCCGTGGGGGATGCCGAAGGCGGCCAACGCGGCGTGCACGGCCTGCGCCGCCGCCTTGTGCCGCGACATCGACACGTTGGTGTTGATCAGGACGCGGACCTCGGGGGCGTCGTCGGGTTCCACGGTGGGTCGGACCTCCGGTCAGCGGCGCAGGTAGGCGAGGGTCGCCATCACCCGGCGGTGCTGGTCCTCGTCCTGGGTCAGGCCGAGCTTGGCGAAGATCCGCTGGGTGTGCTTCTCGACGGCGCCCTCGGTCACCACCAGCCGCCGGGCGATCGCGCTGTTCGAGGAGCCCTCGGCGATCAGGCCGAGCACCTCGCGCTCCCGCGGCGTCAGCCGGCGCACCGGGTCGTCGGCGCGGCGGCGGGCGAAGAGCTGGGCGACCACCTGGGGGTCCAGCGCGGTGCCGCCCGCGGCGACGCCGGCCAGCGCGACCAGGAACGCGTCGAGGTCGGTGACGCGGTCCTTGAGCAGGTAGCCGACCCCGCCGCGGCCGTCCGCGAGCAGCTCGTCGGCGTAGGCCACCTCGACGTACTGGGAGAGCACGAGCACCGCCGTGCCGGGGACGGCGGCCCGGGCCTCCACCGCGGCGCGCAGCCCCTCGTCGGTGTGGGTCGGGGGCATCCGGACGTCGACCACGGCGACGTCGGGCCGATGCTGGACCACCGCCCGCACCAGCGCGGGGCCGTCGCCGACGGCGGCGACGACCTCGCACCCCTCGTCCTCGACCAGCCGCACCAGGCCCTCCCGGAGCAGCACCGAGTCGTCGGCGATCACCACCCGCACGGCAGCTCCGCGACCAGCCGGGTGGGGCCGCCGGGCGGGCTGTCGACGGTGAGGACGCCGTCCACCGCGCGCAGCCGGTCGGCGAGCCCGGCCAGCCCGTGTCCCGGCGCCGCCACCGCGCCGCCACGACCGTCGTCCTCGACGGTGACGCGCAGGACCGGCCCGGCGACGACCACGGCGACCCGGCAGGTCGTCGCACCGCTGTGCTTGGCCACGTTCGCCAGCGCCTCGCTGACCACGAAGTACGCGGTGTTCTCCACGGCGGGGGCCAGCCGTTCCGCCGGCAGGTCCACGGCGAGCTCGACGGGTACCGGGGATCGCGCCGCGACGGCGGCCAGTGCGGCGGCCAGGCCGCGGTCGGCGAGCACCGGCGGCGCGATGCCCCGGGAGAGCGCGCGCAGCTCCTCCAGGGCCTCCTGCGCCCGGTCGACCGCCTCGCCCAGGGTCGCCCGGGCGGCGGTGGGGTCGCGGTCGAGCTGGCGCTGGGCGCGGGTGAGGTCCATCCCGAGGCGCACCAGCTGCTGCTGCGGCCCGTCGTGGATGTCGCGTTCCAGCCGGCGCAGCGCCACCGCCTCGGCGGCGACCGCGGCGTCGCGCCCCTCCGCCAGGCGGCCCAGCTCGGCCTGCGTGGCGGCGCGGGAGGTGAGCAGCACCCGCCCGAGGGTGGCCTGCAGCAGCGCCACCCCGCGGACGACGAGGGGCAGCAGGACGGCGAAGACGGCGCCGATGAGCGTGTAGGCGAGGATCCGGCGTCCGGTGCCGGTGGGCAGGCCGAGCAGCTGCAGCAGGTCCTGGTTCTCCGGGCCGTACGGCAGGGCCCAGTCCCACAGGCCGTAGGTCAGGCCGCCCAGGGTCACCCCCCACCAGGTGACGGTGAGGACGAACGCCAGGAGCGCGAACGGGAAGCGCAGCACGGTGTGCAGCGCGTCGAGCCAGCACTGCGGATCGCGCAGCGGCGTGGTCAGCCGGCGGACCGCGCGGCCCTCCGCCCTCCGGTAGGCCGGGCGGGGCAGCGGGGTCCCCAGGACGGCGGGCAGCCAGGCCCGCTCGATGCCGGCGAACCCCCGGGCGGCCAGCAGCGTCGCGGCGAGGACGGCCACACCCACCCACACGACCAGCAGCCCGGTGCCGGCCGCCAGGCCGGCGACCACGACGGCGAAGCCGGCGACGGCGACGGGCAGGGCGAGCACGGCGTAACCGGTGTCCACGCCGAGGCGGCGCAGCCGGGTGCGGGGGCCGACCGGGCGGGCCGGAGCGGCGGTCGCGGACGGCAGGACTGCGGTGGTGGTCATGCCGTCGACCCTGGCCGGTGCGGGCGGGCGGACCCATCCCGCCAGCCGGTCGATCGGGTGTCGGGCTGGCCCGACAGCGCGGTGCGGCTCATCTCGGTCGCGATGCTCCCGAGGTGGGCGCCCCGCTGTCCAGGGCCGTTGCGTCGCTAGGGTCGCGGTGAGCCGGGCGCGGCCACCGCCGTCGTGCTCCCGTGCGATCGTGCGTCCGGCCGGGGGAGGGAGCCGTGCGTTCTCCGACCGTGCCGATCGCCGTGACCGTGGCGTTGCTGGTCAGCGGCTGTGGCGCGGCCTCGGGCGACGAGGCCGAGCACGCCGGCGTGGCGACGTCCGCGCCCGACGCCCGCCTCACCCTCGTGGCCGACGAGGACCCCGTCGCCTCGGCCGCCTCCACCAGCCGGGCCCTGTTCGACCGCGCGGACGTCGTCGTCGTCGCCCGCGACGGCGACGCGGCCGGCACGCTGCTGGGCGCCTCCGCGGCCACCGGCCTCGGCGTCCCGCTGCTGCTGGAGCCGGCCGGTGGCGGCCCCGCCGACGCGCTGACCGGCGAGCTGGACCGCCTCGGCACGACGACGGTGCTCGCGGTCGGGGCCGCCGAGGGCGGCGCCGGCGGCGAGGGCGGCCCCGAGGTGGTCGCCGTCCCCGCCGCCCCGGACGCCGTCGCCGAGGTGACCGGGCTGCAGCTGGGCGAGGTGCAGCAGGTGGGGGCCGACGACGCGGTGGCCGCGGTCGCCGGGCTGGACCCCGAGCAGCCGGCCGCGCTGGAGCCCGCGGGCACCGAGCCGGCCGGGAGCGAGGCGGGGGACGGCGAGCTGCCCGCCGTCGAGCGCGCCGAGCCGCTCGAGGACACCGTCGTCGTGACCACCGGGAGCCCCGAGGCGCTGGCCGGCGTGGCCACGGCCCGGGCTGCCGGGGCGCGGGTGCAGCTGACCGGCGGCAGCACCGACCCGCGCAGCTCGGCCGACCTGGTCGAGCTGCTGGGCGAGCAGCAGCCCGGGACCGTGGTGGCGCTGGGCGCCGGGTTCGGCGCCGAGGAGGGGCTGGACTGGAAGTTCCAGACCGCCGCCACCGGCCGGCAGCTGCCCGGCGGCGGCCAGCTGCTCTTCCCGCAGCACTTCCTCGTCGCGCTGTACGGGAGCCCGGGCACCGGCGCGCTCGGCGTCCTCGGCGAGCAGGACCTGCCGGCCGCCATCGAGCGGGCGCAGGCCACCGCGGCCGACTACGAGCCGCTGGTGCCGGACGCCACCGTCGTGCCCGCCTTCGAGATCATCGCCACCGTCGCCTCCTCCGTGGCGGGGCCGGACGGCAACTACTCCACCGAGCTGGCGGTCGAGGAGCTGCGGCCCTGGGTCGAGGCGGCCGGCGAGGCGGGGATGTACGTGGTCCTCGACCTGCAGCCCGGGCGCACCGACTTCGTCACCCAGGCCGAGCGGTACCGCTCGCTGCTGGAGCTGCCGCACGTCGGGCTGGCGCTGGACCCGGAGTGGCGGCTGGGCGCGAACGAGGTGCACCTGACCCAGATCGGGTCGGTGTCGATCGACGAGGTCAACCGGGTCGTGACCTGGCTGGCCGACCTGACCCGGGCGGGGGACCTGCCGCAGAAGCTGCTCGTGCTGCACCAGTTCCAGGTGCGGATGATCCCCGAGCGCGACCGGCTGGACACCTCCCGCGACGAGCTGGCGCTCATGGTGCACGCCGATGGCCAGGGCTCACAGGCGTCGAAGCAGGACACGTGGCGTGTCCTGCGGCAGACCGAGCCGGACCGGGTCGCCTGGGGCTGGAAGAACTTCTACGACGAGGACAAGCCGATGCTCACCCCGGAGCAGACGGTCACCGAGGTCGTCCCGCGCCCGAACTTGATCAGCTACCAGTAGCCGGGATCTCCCGTCCTGTCGGTGTCCTGTGGTGAGCTGTCGCGGCCCGCGCCCGAGGAGGACCCGTGACGACCGTGCTCACCGACGAACTGGACCCGCGACTGCTCGAGCACCGGCGAGAGCTGACCGGCTACTGCTACCGCATGCTCGGGTCGGCCTTCGACGCCGACGACGCGGTGCAGGAGACGATGGTCCGCGCCTGGCGCGGCCTGGCCGACTTCGAGGGCCGCTCGGCGCTGCGCTCCTGGCTGTACCGGATCGCCACGAACGTCTGCCTCGACCAGCTCTCCGGCCGCCAGCGGCGGGCGCTGCCGATGGACCTGTCCGGTTCGCCGTGGCAGCCGGTCGAGGCCTCGCTGGCCGCCCGGCGCCCGGGGACGGCGTGGGTGGAGCCGGTGCTCGACCGGCAGGTCGTCGCCGAGGACGCCGATCCCGCGGAGCAGGCCGTGCAGCGGGAGTCGATCCGGCTGGCCTTCGTCTCCGCGCTGCAGCACCTGCCGCCGCGCCAGCGGGCGGTGCTGCTGCTGCGCGAGGTGCTCCGTTGGCGGGCCGACGAGGTCGCCCAGCTGCTCGACACCACCGTCGCGTCGGTCAACAGCGCGCTGCAGCGGGCCCGCGCCACGATGGCCGAGGTCGGGGGCGAGGCGGAGACCGAGCCGCTGGACGACGTCCAGCGCGCCCTGCTCGAGCGTTACGTCGACGCCTTCGAGCGCTACGACGTCGAGGGCCTCGTCGGGCTGCTGCACGAGGACGCCACCCAGCACATGCCGCCGTTCGTGATGTGGCTGCGCGGCCGGGCCGACATCGGCACCTGGATGCTGGGCCCAGGTGCGAAGTGCCGCGGCTCCCGGGTGCTGGCGACCCTGGCCAACGGCGCGCCCGCCTTCGCCCAGTACCGGCGCGCCGCCGGTGGTGGGCACGAGCCGTGGGCGCTGCACGTGCTCGAGGTGCGCGCCGGCCGGGTCGCGCACATCTCCAGCTTCCTCGACCTCGACAACGACCTGTTCCGGCGGCTCGGCCTGCCGGTCGAACCGCCGGTGTGATGAGGACCCGCCGCGACGGTCAGCGGACCGCGGCCCCGGCCACGCCCGCGTAGAGCTGCGTCATCCGGTCGACCAGCCGGTCGTGCGACCGGCCCGCGGCCAGCCGGCGGCCGCGGGCGCCCAGCCGCCGGGCCGACTCCGGGTCGAGCAGCAGCGACACCAGCGCCCGGGCCAGGTCCTCGGCCTCGCCCGGGCGCACCAGCAGCCCGCTGCCGCCGTCCTCGACCAGGTCCGGTAGTCCGCCCACCCGGCTGGCGACCACCGGCACGCCCGCGGCCATGGCCTCGCAGACCACCAGCGGTGAGCCGTCGGACCGGGAGGGCACGGCGAGCACGGCGAGGCCGCTGAGCAGGTTCGACGCGTCGGAGCGGTATCCCGTGAAGGTGACCGCGTCGGCCAGTCCCAGCAGCGCCGCGCGGTGCTCGAGGTCCGGCCGCAGCGGCCCGTCGCCGACCACGAGGAACCGCGCCGTCGGGATGACGCCCGACACCAGTGCGGCGGCCCGCAGGAAGACGTCGACGCCCTTCTCCGGGACCAGCCGGCCCACCAGCCCGACCACCGGCCGTCCCGGGTCCGGGGGAGGGCTGCCCGCGGCGGGGAGTGCGGCCACCGTCGGGAGGAGCACCTCCACCCGCTCGGGTGCGACCCCGTAGCCGGTCACCAGCAGGTCCCGGATCGCCGTGGAGACGGCGACCACCCGGTCGGCGTGCCGGTAGACCAGGCCGCTCACCGCGCGGGCCCGGCGGTCGCGCCAGGGCCCCTCGGTGTGCTCGGTGACCACCAGCGGCACCGGCAGGTCGCGGACGGCGTGCACGGCGGCGGCCGCGCTGGCGAACAGGTGGGCGTGCACGACGGCCGGCCGCAGGTCGGCCACCAGCTGCGTCAGCGCGCGCTCGTACCGGCCGCTGACCCGTCGCTCGACCAGGTGGTCGAGCAGGACGGTGACCGGCACCCCGGCGTCGGCGAGGGGCGCGGCGTGGACCCCGCCCACCGAGCAGGCCACGTGCACCGGCCACCCGCGCCGGTGCAGCGCGAGGGCGAGGTCGACGACGTACCGCTCGGCGCCGCCCCCGTCGAGGGAGTCGATGACCAGGAGGACGGACAGCGGCGGAGGGGTCCCTGCGTCGGGCGGGGGAACGGGGGTGCGCAGCCGGGAGCCGGCCATGGGGCACTCCGGGGGACGACGGGACCCGCGGCTCAGGCCCGCCGACCATAGCCGTTCCGCGCGGCGCGGAGCCCCCGGCCGAGCGCCACCCCGGTCCTGCAGCCTGCGTGCGCGAGGCTGGTGTCCGGGCCCCGACCAGGCCACCCGTCCCGACGGCACGACGCAGGGAGACCCGATGCCCACCACCCCGCCCGGGGTCGTCGACCGCGCCGGCCGGCGCTACCCGCTCGACGAGCCCCGCTGGTGCGGCGACGACGGGTCGCCGCTCATGGTCGAGCCGCTGCCCGGCACCACCCGGGACGCGATCGACCCGGCGGTGCCGTCGCAGTGGCGGTACCGGGCGGCCCTGCCGCTGCCCGACCTGCCGCCGGTCACCCTGGGCGAGGGCCGGACGCCGCTGCTGCCGCGACGCCTCGCCGGGCTGGACGTCGCGGTCAAGGTCGAGGCGGTCAACCCCACCGCGAGCTTCAAGGACCGTGGGGTCTCCGTGATGGTCAGCGCCCTGCGCGCCCAGGGCGTGACCGCGCTGCTGGAGGACTCCAGCGGCAACGGCGGGTCCTCGGTGGCCGCCTACAGCGCGGCCGCCGGCATCGACGCGCTCATCCTCGCCCCGGCCTCGACGTCGCCGGCGAAGGTGCTGCAGAGCCGGCTGCACGGCGCCACGGTCGAGCTCGTCCCGGGGAGCCGGCAGGACACCGCCGACGAGGCCGTCCGGCGGTCGCGGGAGCGCTTCTACGCCAGCCACAACTGGCACCCGATGTTCCTCCAGGGCACCAAGCTGATCGCTTACGAGATCTGGGAGGACCTCGGCTTCACCGCGCCGGACGCCGTCGTCCTCCCGACCGGCGCGGGGAGCCTCGTGCTCGGCTGCGCGATCGGGTTCGGCGAGCTGCAGCGCGCCGGGGAGATCGCACGGGTGCCCCGGATCCTGGTGTCCCAGCCCGCGCGGTGCAGCCCGCTGGTCGAGGCGCTGGCAGCCGGCCGCGACACCGTCGAGCCGCGCAGCTGGGAGCCGACGATCGCCGAGGGCACCGCCATCGCCCGGCCGGTCCGCGACCGCGAGGTGCTCGCGGCCATCCGGGAGAGCGGCGGCTCGGCCACTGCGGTCCGGGAGGAGGACCTGCGTACGGCGACCCTCGCGCTGGCCGCGACCGGCCTGTACGTCGAGCCGACGTGCGGTCAGGTCGTCCCGGCGCTGGAGCAGTTCGCGCGGGAGGGGCACGTGTCGGCCGGCAACAGCGTCGTGCTGGTGCTCACCGGCTCCGGCCTCAAGGCGAGCGACGCGATGGCCCGGCTGCTGGCCGATCAGCAGGGGGCGGGGGACTGATCTCGGACGTGCGTGACCGAGTCGGACGGCGTGACCCTGTGGCCCTGTACGCGCTGGTCAGCGGCTTGCTTCGGTGCCGCAGCGGCCCTGGCGACCGCCGGGATCGGACGGTGCTCGGGACTCTCTGGCGTCGGCGTGCGTCGAGCGGGACAGTTGGGCTCGTCTGTCGAGTCCCCGCCGTGGGTGCTGGGCGGGGCGAGTACCGGGAACGCCAGCCTCAGGGAGGGTGCAGATGAGCACCGAATCCGCCAAGGCCCTCGTCCGCCAGGTCGTCGACGACTGGAACAAGGCAGATCTGGACGCACTCGACGAGCACCTGGATCCCACCACCTACGTCAACCGCGACCCCAACAACCCCGACGTCACGGACTTCGCCGGCTACAAGCGTTGGGCGGCCGCGGCCCGGGCCGCCTTCCCGGATTTGCACGTCACCATCGACGACCTGATCGCCGAGGGCGACAAGGTCGCCAAGCTGTGGAGCTTCGAAGCCACGCACGAGGGCGAGTTCCTGGGCCTGGCGCCGACCGGCAAGCGCATCACCTGGAGCGGGATCACCATCTACCGCGTGTCCGGGGACCGGGTCGTCGAGTGCATCTGGCGGACCGATGCGCTCGGACTCCTGCAACAGCTCGGCGCGATCCCGGCAGCGCAGTAGCGGATTGCCTCGGAGGACCTCACAGGGC
>DASQXT010000124.1:0-3191 GCA_035639575.1 Geodermatophilus sp. | reverse complement strand
GCGTCGAGGTGCTCGGCCATGCGGTCGGCGTTCAGCGTCGCGCGCATGGCGGAGAACATGTCGCCGCTCCACCACACGCTGGTGTCCATCGACAGCGAGACGGGGATGCCGTACTGCAGCACCTGCTCGGTCGGCGCGTGGCCCTGTCCGGCGCTGCACTCCGACTCGGTCGCCACCGAGATCGACCCGCCGGTGGCAGCGATGCGCTGGTAGGAGTCGCGGGTCAGCGTCGAGGCGTGCACGTACGTCGTCTCGGGGGTCATGAAGCCGCCGTCGTACATCTGCTGGATGCCGGTGTCGCTCGTGGCGCCCCAGACGCCGGCGTGCGTGGTCACCGGGATGCCGAGGTCGCGGGCCACCTCGAAGGCGGCCTTCTCGGGGAAGGCCGGGTCGCCGGTGACGTCGAACGCCATCTGGACGCCCATCATGTCGTCGCCGGCGTCGCGCAGGCGCTCGAGGAACGAGCGGACGGCGGGGTCGGCGCTCCACTCCCACGGGCCGGCCTGGATGTTGCCGTAGGCCATGACGAACCGGCCGGGCACCGACCGCAGCGCCTCGACGGCCGCCTCGCCGTGCTCGATGGTCTGCAGGTTGTGCGACCAGTCCACCGTCGTCGTGACGCCGGCGTCGAGCGACTCGACGGCCGCGAGCCGGTTGCCGGCCGCGATGTCCTGCGGGCGGAACTGCTTGCCGTGCTCGAGGTAGTACCAGACGAAGTACTGGGTGAGCGTCCAGTCGGCGCCGTAGCCGCGCATCGCGGTCTGCCACATGTGCCGGTGGGTGTCGATCATCCCCGGCATGACGATGCCGCCGCGCGCGTCGATCTCCTGGGTTCCCTCGGGCACGTCCAGCGCCGCACCGACGGCGGCGATCCGGTCGCCGACGACGAGGACGTCGGCGCCGGGCAGGACGGTGCACGCGTCGTCCATGGTCAGCACCGTGCCGCCGCGCAGCACGACCGGGCGGCCGGCCTCCGGCGGGGCACCCGCGGGCTCGGGGTGGGTCATCACGTCCTCCTGGACCTCGTCGTCGGGGATCCGGACAGCCGTACGCACAGCGGTCACAGCGACCCGGTGGGCGCCACCCTGGCCGCGGGCTCGCTCCCGTGTCAAGGGGTCCCCGCAGCTCCCGACCCCGGTTGACAGCGCGGACGGCGCGGAATGAGACTGCGGCGGATCCGTGCGGACAGCTGTCCGCAATCAGCATCCGACCCCCCGAGGAGGCCGCAGCACCCATGACCGTCGGACCGCCCGGTGCCACCACCGGGAACCGCCCCACGGGCCCGCTGGCCGGCCTGCTCGTCGCCGACTTCTCCCGCGTCCTCGCCGGGCCGTACGCGACCATGCTGCTGGCCGACCTGGGCGCCGAGGTGGTCAAGGTCGAGGGGCCGGCCGGTGACGACACCCGGTCGTGGCAGCCGCCGGTGCGCGAGGGCGTCGCCACGTACTACCTCGGCGTCAACCGCAACAAGCGGTCGGTCGCGCTGGACCTCAAGGACCCCGACGACCTCGCGGCCGCCCGCGAGCTGGCCCGTCGCGCCGACGTGCTCGTGGAGAACTTCAAGCCCGGTGGCCTGGCCCGCTTCGGCCTCGACCACGCCACCGTGTCGGCCACCAACCCCGGCATCGTGTACGCGTCGATCAGCGGCTTCGGCAGCCAGCCCGGCGGCGCGTCGCTGCCCGGCTACGACCTCATCGTGCAGGCGATCTCGGGCCTGATGAGCCTCACCGGCGACCCGGACGGCGAGCCGTTCCGCGCCGGCATCTCGGTGTTCGACGTGATGGCCGGACTGCACGCCACCATCGGCGTCCTCTCGGCCCTGAACCTCCGGCACGAGACCGGCCGAGGCCAGCACGTCGAGGTCAACCTGCTGGCCTCGGCGCTGTCCGGGCTGGTCAACCACGCCAGTGCCTGGGTCGCCGGCGGCGTCGTCCCGTTCCGGATGGGCAACAGCCACCCCAGCCTGTTCCCCTACGAGCCGCTGCCCTGCGCCGACGGCGACCTCATCGTCACTGCGGGCAACAACGGGCAGTTCCGGAAGCTCGTCGAGGTGCTCGGCGTGCCGGGGCTGGCCGACGACCCGCGTTTCCGCCGCAACGAGGACCGGACGGCCAACCGCGACCAGCTCCGGCCGCTGCTGGTCGAGCGGCTGCGCACCCGCACCAAGCTGGAGTGGTTCCGCGACATCATCGCCGCCGGCGTGCCCTGCGGACCGATCAACACCGTGGACCAGGGCGTCGCCTTCGCCGAGGAGGTGGGGCTGGACCCGGTGGTGACCGTGGGGGAGGGCGCCGCGGCCGTCCCGTCGGTGCGCAACCCGATCCGGTTCTCCGAGACCCCGGCCGACTACCGCCTGCCCCCGCCGGGCCTGGACGAGCACGGCGCGGAGGTCCGCCGGTGGCTGACGACCCCCGAGGAGGACGGCCGATGAGCGCGGAGCGCCCCGAGTACCCGACGGCGCTGGGTGCCTCCACCCGGGACAGCATCACGCTGCTGGGCACCGACCTCGCCCGCGACGTCATGGGCGAGGTCGGCTTCGGGGAGCTCGCCTTCTGGCTGGCCACCCAGCGGCGCCCCACGCGCGGGGAGACCCGGGTGTTCGAGGCGGTGCTCGCGGCGCTGGCCGACCACGGCTTCACGCCGACGGCGATCGTCGCCCGGCTGACCCACCTGTCGGCGCCGGACTCGGTGCAGGGGGCGCTGGCGGCGGGCCTGCTCGGCGGCGGATCGCGGTTCCTGGGGGTCACCGAGGACTGCGGTCGCTTCCTGCACGACGTCCTGACCGGGGTGGAGGGCGCGCTGCCCACCGACGACGCCGGCTGGGACGCCCTGGCGCTGGAGACGGTGACCGCGCAGCGGGCGGCCCGCCGCTTCGTCCCGGGCCTCGGTCACCACGTGCACAAGGACGGCGACCCGCGCACCCCCCGGCTGTTCCAGATCGCCGACGAGGAGGGGCTGCACGGACCCCACCTGTCGCTGTTCGCCGCCATCGGCCGGGTGCACCCGCAGGTGCTGGGCAGGACCCTGCCGCTCAACGGCGCCGGGGTGTGCGGCGCCGCGCTGGCCGACCTCGGGCTGCCGCTGGAGCTGCTGCGCGGCTTCGCGCTGCTCGCCCGCACCGCCGGGCTGATCGGGCAGCTGGCCGAGGAGCTGCGGCACCCGGTCGCCAACGAGGTCTTCCTGTCCGTCGA
>DASQXT010000123.1:0-4749 GCA_035639575.1 Geodermatophilus sp. | reverse complement strand
CGCGACCCTCCGGGTCGCACCGCGGCCAGGAGCCGTCCCCCTGCTGAGCTGAGCCCCACCCGGCGCTCGATCGGGGAGCCTCCGGCCCCCACTCCTCGCACCGCCCCGCGGGGCGGCTCGCGTGCACGCCGCGGCCAGGAGCCGTCCCCCCGCTGAGCTGAGCGCTGCCCGGCGCTCGATCGGGGAGCCTGCGGCCCCCAGTGTCGAGTGAGCAGTCGGGGTCGTTGCCGGAGGCGTGTCGGCGCGTGCCGCCGACCGCAACTGCTCACTCGGCCGAGGGGCGAGGGCTCAGTCCTCCTCCTCCGGGTCGGGGAAGCGGGCACCGGCGCGGAGTTCGCTGCCGGCCTCCACCTCGGCCCGCCGGCCGACCAGGGTGACCTCGCCGTCCCCACCGACCGTGGCCCGCGCCCCGACCACGACGCCGTCGTCGAGCACTGTGCGGGTCACCGTGGCGCCGGCCCGCACGCGCGCACCCGGCAGCAGCACCGAGTCGACGACGGTCGCCCCGGCCTCCACGACGACCCCGGGGGAGAGCACCGACCCGCTCACCCGCCCGGCCACGCGGGTGCCGCCGGAGACCAGGCTGTCGTCCACCTCCGCCCCGCGCAGCACCCGGGCGGCGCTGTGGCGGCCGCCGCGGGTGTGCACCGCCCAGCCCTCGTCGTCGAGGTCCAGGGGCGGCTCGGGGGAGCGGAACTCGCGGTGGGCCGCCCAGTAGGCCTCCACGGTCCCCACGTCGCGCCAGTAGCCCTCGAACGGGTGCACGCGGGCCAGGCCGTCGCGGGTCTGCGCCGGCAGCAGGTGGGTGCCCAGGTCCTCCAGTCCCTCCTCGCCGTGCTCGGCGGCCAGCGCCTCCAGCCGGTCCAGCATGGGGGTGGGGGAGAAGACGAAGACCTCGTTGGTGGCGGTGGTGGTGCGCGGCCGGTCGGGCTTGTAGGCGTAGTCGGCCACCTTCTCCCCGCCGCCGACCTCGACGATGCCGTAGCGCGGGGCGTCGTCCTCGGCGACCTCGGTGGTGACCATGGTGACCTCCGCGCCGGAGCCCAGGTGACCGTCGACGACCTCGCGGTAGTCCAGCTTGTAGACGGCGTCGGCACTGACCACGACGAGCGCGTCGGGGTCGAAGTCGCGGACCAGCGGGGCATAGCGCCACAGCGAGTTCGCCGTCCCGGACACCCAGCCGGCGCGGTCGGTGCCCTGGTACGGCGGCAGCACGAGCAGCCCGCCGTCGGTGCGGTCAAGGTCCCACGGCCGGCCGTTGGCCAGGTGCTGCGACAGCGACGTGGGGTGGAACTGCACGGACACCCAGACGTCGGCCAGGTGTGAGTGCTGGCAGTTGCTCAGCGGGAAGTCGATCAGCCGGTAGACGCCCGCGAAGGGGACGGCGGGCTTGGCGCGCTGCTCGGTGAGCAGTTCCAGCCGCCCGCCGGCGCCGCCGGCCAGGACGAGGACGAGGACCCGGGGGAGTGCCATGGCCCCCGGCTACCCGGGGGGACGACGTTCACCCCCGCGAGCACTCTCTACCAGCCTCTCGCCCGAACGCGAGAGTCCCCTAGACGGCGCTCGACACGCTGACCGGTCGCTCCTCCGGAGACGTGTCGACAGATTCGGGAAATGGCCGGTGATCATTTCCCCGTCGTTCCGCGCGAGTGGTGCGGAATTCCCGGGATCGGCTCAAGTGCGGAGCAGGAGCGGCCGACAACTCCCCTGACAGGCGCCGCCGGGACCCCGGGCGGACGCCGGCTGCACCCGTTCCCGACTGCCGGGCGGTGCCGACCACAGCGCCAGCTCGACCTGGCAGGCCCCCGCACGGGGAGACGGAGGACGCATGGACCCGATCCGGGTGTTGGTCGTCGACGACTCGGTGGTCGTCCGCAAGATCGTCACCGACGTGCTCTCGGAGGACCCGGCGATCGAGGTCGTCGGCACCGCCGTCAACGGCCGCATCGCCGTCGGCAAGCTGGCCCAGCTCGAGCCCGACCTGGTCACGATGGACATCGAGATGCCGGAGATGAACGGCATCGAGGCGGTCCGCGCCATCCGCGCCGGCGCCGGGGGTGGTGGGGCGGGACGAGGGCACAGCCGCGTGCCGATCATCATGTTCAGCACGCTCACCGAGCGCGGCGCGTCGGCCACCCTCGACGCCCTCTCCGCCGGCGCCAACGACTACGTCACCAAGCCGGCCAACGTCGGCAGCGTCGCGCAGTCCATGGAGAGCGTGCGCCAGCAGCTGATCCCCAAGATCAAGGCGCTCACGGGGCGCCCGGTCACCGGCGGTCCGGTCCGCGCCGCCGCACCCGCCCCGGCCGCGGTCCGCCCTCCGGCCCCGCGGGTCGGTGCGGTCAAGCAGCCCGCCGTCCTGGTCGTCGGCTCCTCCACCGGCGGCCCGGAGGCGCTGGCGAAGGTGCTGCCGACCCTGCCGGCGTCCCTGCCGGTCCCGGTGCTGCTCGTGCAGCACATGCCCCCGGTCTTCACCCGCCAGTTCGCCCAGCGGCTGGACCGGCTCTGCGCGCTCACCGTCGTCGAGGCCGTCGACGGCACCCCGCTGGCGCCCGGGACCGTGCACCTGGCCCCGGGCGACCACCACCTGACCATCCGTCGGACCGGCCGCGGCCTGGTCACCGCGCTGGATCAGTCGCCGCCGGAGAACTTCTGCCGTCCGGCCGTCGACCCGCTGTTCCGCTCCGCGGTCGAGACCTTCGACGGCGCCGTCCTCGGCGTCGTGCTCACCGGCATGGGCTCGGACGGGCGCATCGGCGCCGGCCGCATCCGCGAGGCCGGGGGCGCGGTCGTCGTCCAGGACCAGGCGACCTCCGTGGTCTGGGGCATGCCCGGCGCCGTGGCCACGGCCGGCTTCGCCGACGAGGTGCTGCCGCTCGACCGGGTCGCCGAGGCGATCACCCGGCGGATCACCGGGCCGCGGGTCCCCGCGGGCCGCCCGGCTCCCGCGCCCACGTTCGCTGGAGGACCACGATGACCCTCACCGCGACCAGCTTCGACTGGGTCCGCCAGCTGGTGCACCGGGAGAGCGCGATCGTGCTCGCCCCGGGCAAGGAGTACCTGGTCGAGGCGCGGCTGCTGCCGATCGCCCGGTCCATGGGGCTGCCCGACGTCGGCCAGCTGGTCGACTCCGTCCGCACCCGGCCCAGCCCCGAGTCGACCCGCAAGATCGTCGAGGCGCTCACCACGAACGAGACCTCGTGGTTCCGGGACGGGGACCCGTTCACCGCCCTCACCTCGACGGTGCTGCCCTCGCTGCTGTCGGCCCGCGGGCCGGCCGAGCGGCTGCAGATCTGGTCGGCGGCCTGCTCCAGCGGGCAGGAGCCCTACACGATCGCCATGCTGCTCGAGGACGCGCTGCCCAACGCCGCGACCCGCGTCGCCATCACCGCGACCGACCTCTCCCGGGGGATGGTCGAGCGCACCCGGGCCGGCAGGTTCAGCCAGCTGGAGGTCAACCGGGGCCTGCCCGCGCCGATGCTGGTGCGGCACTTCACCCGGGCGGGCACCGAGTGGGAGGTCTCCCCGTCGCTGCGGCGCATGGTGACGGCGAGCGAGTGCAACCTGGCCGCTCCGCTGCCACGCCTGGGCCCGTTCGACGTGGTCTACCTGCGCAACGTCCTCATCTACTTCGACCTGCCCACCAAGCAGACGATCCTCCGACGGGTGCGCGCGCTCATGCGCCCGGACGGATGGCTCTTCCTCGGCGCCGCGGAGACCACCCTCGGCGTCGACGACTCCTGGGAGCGGGTCGTCATCGGCCGCAGCTCCGCCTACCGCCCGCTGAAGGGGAACTGACGTGCGTGCACTGGTGATCGACGACTCCCGCGCGATGCGGCGCATCGTGAGCGCCGCGCTGGAGGGTTTCGGCTACGAGACCCGCCAGGCCGGCCACGGGCAGGAGGCCCTCGACGTGCTGCAGGAGGGCTACGTGCCCGACCTGTGCACGATCGACTGGAACATGCCGGTGATGGACGGGCTGCAGTTCGTCTCCGCCGTCCGGGCCAACCCGGCGTGGCGCGCCCTCACGCTGATGATGGTGACCTCGGAGAGCGAGCAGGGGCAGATCGTCCGGGCGCTGGCCGCGGGTGCGCACGAGTACGTGATCAAGCCGTTCACCGCCGACGCGCTCCGCGACAAGCTCGCGCTGCTCGGCATGCTGCCCGAGGAGGCCGTCCTGTGACGCTCGCACCCGATGCCGTCGCACGCCCCGCCCAGCCCCGCCTGACCATCCCCGAGCTGATCGACGAGGCCACCGTCGAGGCGATCGCCGGCGAGGCCTGGGTCGCCCTCGTCGGGGAGGACGAGGTGCTCGTCCCCGTGCCCGGCGACCTGCCCGCCGAGACCCTCTCGGCGTGGGTGGACGTCGTCGGGCCGTGGACCGGCAGCGTCGTCCTCACCACCGGCCGGCAGACCGCCGCCGACCTGACCCGCAGCCTGCTGGGCGAGGCCGGGCCGGAGCTGCTCGAGCACGAGGACGTCGCCGACGCGTTCGGCGAGATCGCCAACGTCGTCGGCGGCAACGTCAAGGCCGCTCTCCCTGGTCCTTCCGCCCTCGGCCTGCCTGAGGTCGGCGACGGCCCGGCCGTCCGCAACCCGCAGGACGTCGTCCGCGTCGACGTGCTGTGGCGCGGTCAGCCGCTCTCCATCTCCGTGCAGGGGGCCCTCCCTGCGCTGCCTCCCCACTGAAACCCCGCATCACGGAAAAGAGGTGTCACTGTGAAGATCCTGGTCGCCGACGACAGCCGC
>DASQXT010000122.1:0-3109 GCA_035639575.1 Geodermatophilus sp. | reverse complement strand
CCGGCTGCTCGGCACGGCTCCCGAGGGCGGACTGCTCAGCGCGGCGCGCCGGCTGTTCGGCCCGCTGGTCGGGGACGGCGCGCGGCTGGTCGACCGGGTGCTCGGCGGCCGGGCGGCGGTCCGCCGGCGCCTGGACGCGCTGGGGTCGGACACCACGGTCGAGGAGTTCCGCATCGAGCAGGTGGTGTGGGGCGGCCTCGGGCTGCTCGGCGCGGCGCTGCTGGCGACGGTCGGCTCGCTGCTGGCCGGGGACGTCAACGTGCTGTCGGTGGCGCTGCTGTGCGTGGCCGGCCTGGTCGGCGGCGTCCTCGGCCGGGACTGGTGGCTGACCCAGCAGGTGCAGCGGCGGGAGGAGCTGCTGCTGGCGGAGTTCCCCGTGGTGGCCGAGCTGCTGGCCCTGGCCGTGACGGCGGGCGAGAGCCCGACCGCGGCGATCGCCCGGGTCACCCGGCTGTCCGGCGGCGAGCTCGCCGGCGAGCTGGGCGCGGCACTGGGCCGGGCGCGCGCGGGCGTGCCGCTGGCCGACGCGCTCCAGCACCTCGCCGACCGCACCTCGCTGGACCCGCTGGCGCGCTTCGTCGACGGCCTGCTCGTGGCCCTCGAGCGCGGCACCCCGCTGGCCGAGGTGCTGCGCTCGCAGGCCGCCGACGTCCGGGAGGCCGGCAAGCGCCGGCTGCTCGAGGCCGGCGGGCGCAAGGAGATCGCGATGATGGTCCCGGTCGTCTTCCTGGTACTGCCGGTGACCGTCCTCTTCGCGCTCTACCCCGGCTTGATCAGCATCGTCTCGCTGGCGCGATGAGCCCGCGGACACGACAGGAAGGACGAACCATGCCGAAGTTCGCGGGGGTCCTCGCGGCGCTGGCCGCACTGGCCGACCGCCTGCGCGGCGACGACGCCGAGCGGGGCGACGTGCCGGGCTGGGTGATGATCACGGTGATGACGGCGGCGCTGGTGCTGGCCATCCTCATCCCGTTCCGCGAGGCGATCGTCGCCGCGGTCACCAACGCCCTGGCCTCCGTCACGGCCGGTGGTTGAAGGACCTCGCCGCCCCCCACCGCTCGCAGGCTCGCGGCGGGACCCTGCGGTGAGGCCGTTCCATCAGCCCACCACCCCGCCGCTCGCAAGCTCGCGGCGGGACGGCGAGCGGGGTGCTGCGGTCGTCGAGTTCGTGTTCGTGTCGGTGCTGGTCGTGGTGCTGCTGCTGGCGGTGCTGCAGGTGGCGGTCTACGTGCACGTGCGCAACGTGGTGACCGCCGGCGCGCAGGAGGGTGCCCGGTTCGCGGCCAACGCCGACGTGCCCTCGTCGGCCGGCGCCGATCGCACGGTGGCGGTGGTGGCGCGGGCGACCTCGGCGCAGACCGCCGACGGGCTGGTGTGCAGCTCGGCGGAGGAGGTCGACGCCAGCGGGTTGACGCTGGTGGTGGTGCGCTGCTCGGGGGCGGTGCCCACGCTGCTGGCCGGGCTGGGCGCGCTGCTGCCGGTCGAGGTCACCGGCCGGGCGGTCAAGGAGATCGCGGCGTGAGCTGGCTGCGCGCCCGGCTGGGCCTGGTCGCCGGCGAGCGGGGCTCGGCCCTGGTGGAGTTCACGTTCATCGCGATCGTGGTGTTCGTGCCGCTGATCTACATCATCGCGGGGTTCTCGGCGGTGCAGCGCGGAGTGTTCGCCTCCACCGCCGCCGCGCGGGAGGCCGGGCGGGCGATGGGCACCGCGCCGGACCCGGTCACCGGCGCCGCGCGGGCCGAGGCGGCGGCCCGGTTGGCGGTGGCCGACCAGTCGGTCGAGGCCACCGACGTCCGCGTCGCCTACGCCCCGGCCGGCGCCGGCTGCGCCGCCGCGGGCGGCTACACGCCGACCCTGGCGCGCGGGGAGGAGTTCTCCGTCTGCGTGACGGTCACGGTGCGCATCCCGCTGCTGCCGGAGTTCGTCGACGCCAACACCGCCACCGGCCAGTTCGTCGTCGAGCGCGACCGCTACGTCGACCCCTGACCGGCAGGTCGCGGTGCACACGGTCCGTGGCGGACGGAGCGCGCGAGGCAACGGTGTATCAGCTCGACTCTGCCTGACTCCTCCAGGAGTGAGCCGCTGCGGGTCACGGCTCGCCGACCACGAGGGGGAACCATGCCGGTGGGACACCAGGAGTACGAGCGGTACGACGGCGGCAGCGAGCAGGCCGAGCTCCTCCGGTTCGAGGAGCTCGCCCGGGAGCTCATGCTGGTGCAGGAGAAGAACCGCAGGGCCAGAGACGCGACGACCGTGGACCGCGCCTTCCACACCAAGACGGTGCTGGCCGTGGAGAACGCCTGCCTGCGGGTGCGGCGCGACCTGCCGCAGGACCTGCAGCAGGGCTGCTTCCGGCCCGGCACCGAGCTCCCCGCCACCGTCCGGTTCTCCAACGCGAACGGGATGCCCCAGGCCGACACCGCCAAGGACATGCGCGGTGTCGCCCTGCGGCTCCACGCGGGCGGGGACACGGTGCACGACCTGCTGATGACCAACTACCCCGTGTCCCCGGCGGCCAACGCCCGGGAGTTCGTCGCGATGGCCTCGGCAGTGGCGGGACGGGCGTCGACGCCGTCCAAGCTGCTGTCCCTGGCACTGCGGCTGCCCCGCCGGGTCGGCCTGCGAGCGACCTACCGGATCATCCGGAACCTCGCCTCCTCCGCACGCCCGGCCGACAGCCTCGCCCGGGAGGAGTACTACAGCCGCGGGGCGATCCTCTGGGGGGACGCCGGCCCCGTCCGCTACCGCCTGCACCCGGTGTCCGCACCGGCCGTCCCGGCGAGCACCGGTCCCGACGGGCTGCGCACCGACTTCGCGCGCCGGCTCGCGGCAGGCGACGTGGAGTTCGACCTCCAGGTGCAGCGCTACGTCTCCGAGGAGCAGACACCGGTCGAGGACACGTCCCGGGAGTGGGTCGGGGATTTCGAGTCCGTGGCCCGCCTGGTCCTGCCCCGCCAGGACCTGGACACCGCATGGGCACGCCTGGTCGAACGCCGGGTCGACCAGCTGGCCTTCAACCCCTGGAACACCACCGACGAGTTCCGGCCGCTCGGCAACCTGAACAGGGCGCGGCGGGCGGCCTACGAGGCCAGCAGCGCCCACCGCCTGC
>DASQXT010000121.1:0-4687 GCA_035639575.1 Geodermatophilus sp. | reverse complement strand
CTCGATCTGGAGCCTGTGGTCGGTGCTCGTGCTCTTCCTGCCCGAGGCCGTGTACGGCATCGACCCGGCCGGGAAGTTCCTGCTCACCACGCTGCCGACGGCGCTCGGCGCGTTCGTCCGGCTGCCCTACACCTTCGCCGTGGCGAAGTTCGGCGGGCGCAACTGGACGATCGTCAGCGCCGCGCTGCTGCTCGTGCCCACGATCGCCACGGCCGTCGTCCTGCAGCCCGGCGTCGACTACACGACCCTGCTGGTCGTCAGCTGCCTGGCCGGCGTCGGCGGCGGCAACTTCGCCAGCTCCATGGCCAACATCAACGCCTTCTACCCGAACCGGCTCAAGGGCTGGGCGCTGGGGCTCAACGCCGGCGGCGGCAACCTCGGCGTCCCCGTCGTCCAGCTGGTGGGGCTGCTCGTGCTGGCCACCGCGGGCGTGGAGCACCCGCGGCTGGTGCTGGTCCTGTACATCCCGCTGGTCGTCGTGGCCGCCGTCGGCGCGGCGCTGCTCATGGACAACCTGTCGACGGCGCGCAACCAGCCGCGGGCCATGCGCGAGGCCACCCGCGAGCCGCACACCTGGATCATGTCGTTCCTGTACATCGGCACCTTCGGCTCGTTCATCGGCTTCGGGTTCGCCTTCGGCCAGGTGCTGCAGAACCAGTTCACGGCCGACTTCGCCACACCCCTCGCCGCCGCGTCGCTGACCTGGCTCGGCCCGCTGCTGGGCTCGCTGATCCGCCCCCTCGGCGGCTCGCTGGCCGACCGCTTCGGGGGTGCCCGCATCACCTTCTGGAACTTCGCGGCCATGGCGGTCGGCGCCGCGATCGTGTGGACCGCCAGCCAGGTGGGGTCGCTGCCGCTGTTCGTCGTCGGCTTCGTGTCGCTGTTCGTGCTCAGCGGCCTCGGCAACGGCTCGACCTACAAGATGATCCCGGCGGTCTTCCGCACCCAGGCCCAGCAGCGGGTGGCCGCGGGCGAGGAGTCCGCGGCCGCCGACCGGCACGCGCTGCGCATGTCCGGCGCGCTCATCGGCATCGCCGGCGCGGTCGGGGCCTTCGGCGGCGTGCTGGTCAACCTGGCGTTCCGGCAGTCCTTCCTGACCACCGGCACCGGCGACTCGGCCTACCTGGTGTTCATCGCCTTCTACCTGGTCTGCCTGGCGGTCACCTGGACGGTCTACCTGCGCCCCGGGGCCCGCACGCCGGGGGTGTGAGCCCCGCCCGCCAGCCGTGATCATGGGGTTGTTGCCGGTGTCCGCGGCGTGTCCGCGCGTGTCGCCGGCAACAACCCCATGATCAACTCCGGACGAGCTCAGATCTCCAATCGGTAACCGCGCTTGACCACGGTCTCCACCACGCCGGGGCCGAGCGCTGCGCGCAGCCGGGTGACGGCCATCTCGACGGCGTGCGCGTCCCCGCCGCCCGGCAGCCCCGCCACGAGGTCGGTCTTGGGGACGACGGCGCCCGGCCGAGCGGCCAGCGACCGCAGCACCGCCATCGGGCCCGGCGCCAGCTCCACCAGGCCGCCGTCGAGCAGCGCGGCGTGCCCGCGCACCTGCAGCTCCCGCCCGCCCACGCGCAGCACCGGGTCGCGCTCGGGCAGCCGGGCCACCACCTCGCGGGCCAGGGCGCCCAGCCGGGCGCGCTCGGGCTGGACGGCGGAGATGCCCGCGGCCTCGAGCGGGCCGGCGGTCACGTTCCCCACCGCCACCGGGAGGACGCCGGAGGTGAGCGCGGCGACCAGCTCGGCCCGCAGGCCGAGCTCGTCGGCGACGGTGAGCAGGCTCGCCGCCGCCGGGGCGCTGGTGAACGTGACCGCGTCGAGCGCGCCGCCCACCACCGAGCGGACCAGCCGGCGCACCGGCTCGACGTCCTCGGGCAGCACCCAGCGGTACACCGGCACGGTCAGCACGTCGGCCCCGGTCGCCCGCAGCGCCGCGACGAACTCCGGCAGCGGGTCGCCGTGCAGCTGGACGGCGATGCGGCGTCCCCGCAGCGGCCCCTCGGCGCCCGACAGCAGGTGCTCGAGCACCTCGGCCGACGACTCCGACGCCGGTGACCAGGCGTCGACCAGCCCGCCGCCGCGGATGGCGCCGCGCGCCTTGGGCCCGCGCGCGAGCACCCGGGCGCCGCGGAGGTGCTCCACCAGCGGCAGGTCCCAGGCCTCGGCGGCCTCCAGCCATCCGCGGAAGCCCACGCCGGTGGTGGCCACGACCAGGTCCACCGGCCGCGCCAGCACCTCCCGCGTCGCGGCGACCAGCTCGGCGTCGTCGGCCAGCGGCACGATGCGGATGGCGGGCGCGTAGACCACCCGCGCGCCGCGGCGGGCCAGCAGCGCACCGAGCTCCTCGCGCCGCCGCGCCGCGGTCACCGCGACGGTGTAGCCGGCCAGGGGCGGCGGCGCCTCGGTCCCGGGCGGGGCCTCGGGCAGGACATCGGTCACGGTTCCCCCTCGTCGACGGCGCTCGCGACCATGGTGCGTCGTCCCCGTTGCGGGGGTGTGTCCTGCCGGGGTCGGCCGGCTCACAGTCCGCGCGACTCGGGCGCCCACCGCGCGAGCAGCACGCTGGCGTCGTCCTGCAGCACGCCGTCCTGGTGGGTGAGGACGGCGTGCATCAGCCTCCGGGCCGTCTCCGGCGGGGACTGCCCGCCGCCGACCTCGCGGGTGAGCAGGTCCACCAGCCGCTCCTCGCCGAACCAGGCGCCGCTGGCGTCCCGCGCCTCGGTGACGCCGTCGGTGTGCACCGCCAGCCAGTCGCCGGGCTGCAGCGCCTCCTCGGCCACGGTGGGGACGCCCGTGCCCAGTCCGAAGGGCACGCGCCGTCCACCGGCCAGCGACTTCACGACCTTGCCGCCCCGCAGCAGGTGCGGCGCGGGGTGCCCGGCGTTGACGTAGCGGAGCCGGCCACTGAGGACGTCGAGCTCGGCCAGCACCCCGGTGACGAACGAGCTGCCCGGGAAGGAGCCCGCCACCACCTCGTCGAGCGCCCGGGACTGCTCGTGGACGCCACGGCCGTCGCGGCGGGCACTGCGGTAGGCCGACACCGCGGCCGCGACGAGGACGGCCGCCGACAGACCGTGTCCCATCGCGTCGAACGCAGCCAGGGAGACGGTGGTCTCCGACAGCGAGTAGTCGAAGGCGTCCCCGCCCGCCTCGTAGGCCGGTTCCAGGATCCCGGCCAGCACGAAGGGGCCGCTGCCGGCCGTCAGCGGGGGCAGCAGCTGCCACAGCAGCTCGGCCGAGGCCGTGCGGGGCCGGGTCAGCCGTGGCCGCTGGAGCGCGTCGCCGTACTGGCCCATCGACGCGACCAGGGAGCCGACCAGCTCCGCCAGCCACCGGCACTCCTCCCGCAGCCGGGGGTCGTAGAGCTCGGCCGGTGTCCCTACCCGCACCTCGAGGACCCCCACCCGGTCGTGGCCGTCCATGAGGGGCAGCCACAGCCGGTGCAGGCCCCCGGCGTCGGACGGCAGCGGCCGCACCGTCTGGAAGACCCGTCCGGGCAGGGAACCGTCGATGGGCACCGAGCCGGCGAGCGCCGCCCCGGCCGGCCGGAGCGGCCACAGCCGGCACTGCTCGTGGTCGGCGACGTGGACGGTCGCCTCCACGCCCAGGGCACCACCGGCCTCCGCGACGAGGTCCGGCAGCCGGTCCGGGGGAGCGGCGTGGGCGGCGTCCACCAGCTGCAGCAGCGCGGCGAAGGGCCCGCTGGGGCGACCCCGGCGCAGCGGCGGGCGGTAGGGCACCCGGCGCTGGGTGAACAGCTCGTCGAGTCGTTCGTTGAGAGCGTGCGCGAGCACGTTGAGCTCGGCGGGGGGCAGCGACATGAGCCCCTGCACGTGACCCTCCACCTCGAGGAGATCCGAGGAGCCGCCGAGCGCGAAGTACCGCATCCACAGCTCGTCCAGGGTCAGGTCGGCGACCTCGAGGGCCGATCGCAGCGCACGGCGCTGATCGTCGTCGAGGGAGTCCTCGGGCCCGGGCGACCCGGGGCGCAGGCTCACCGGCGTCGGCGGACGGCGGAGTCGACCACCGCCCGGGCGACGTCGGCCAGCGTGCCGCCCTCCTCGCAGGAGCGGGTCACCAGCATGGTGAGGGCCACGTCCTCGGGGACCCCGTGCCGGGCCATGACGACACCCTTGGCGGTGTTCACCAGATCCCGGCTGCGGACGGCCGCCCGCAGTCCCTCGCTGAGCCGCTGCGCGCGCTCGCGGGTCTGGGCGTTGGCCACCAGGATCGCCGCCTGCGCCGCGGCCAGCGTCAGCTGGTGCTCGCTGTGGGCGTCGAAGGACCCCGGCTGCGCCGCGTAGACCTTGAGCGCACCCAGTGCGGTGTCCCCGGCCACCAGCGGCGCGCTCATCGCGGCCCGCAGCCCGAGCGGGACCGCCGCCGCCGCCCACCGCGGCCAGCGGCGGTCGGTCGTCAGGTCGTCGACGCGGACCAGCCGGCGGCCCGCGGTCGCGGCCAGGCAGGGCCCCTGGTCGAGCTCGTACTGGAGGGCGTCGGCGCGCTCGACCCGGGCGTCGGTGGACCCGGAGCTGCGGCGGCCACGCTCGTCGATGATCGAGACCCCCGCACCCACCGCCCCGGCGACGGGGCCGAGGGCCATCGAGCTCACCAGGCCGAGCGCGGTGGCCACCGTCTCCTCGGACAGCAGCAGTCCGGACACGCGGGCGGAGATCGCCGACAGCTC
>DASQXT010000120.1:0-3816 GCA_035639575.1 Geodermatophilus sp. | reverse complement strand
AGGAGCAGCCGGACCGGCTCGAGGACGAGCAGGGTGAGGAACAGGTAGAACGCGATGCCCAGCCAGCTGAAGCCGATCCACTGCACGACCGTGCTCAGCGTGGAGTCCTCGCGCCGCAGCAGGACCGCGCCCATCGGCAGCGCGGCGAGGACGACCACCCCCAGCGTCAGCAGCCGCCGCGTCCGGCCCGGCCGGGTGGTGCTGCGGACCAGCCGCCACCACAGGTAGCCGTGCAGGAGCAGCACGGCCAGGAGGACGACGGTGGCGAACCCGAGCAGGCCGATGAGGGACAGCGGAAGGACCTCCTCGCCCCCACCATGGGAGGACCCCGTCCTCCCCATCCCTCACGAGCTCGAGGACGGTGCCTGGACGGGGCCAGCGGCGGGACCCGGCAGGAGTGGGGGCCTCGCTCAGGCTAGCTGGGCCACCGTCCTGACCGCGCGCCGCAGCTCCGGCTCCAGGGTCCAGAACTCCGCCTCGGCGGCGGCGGCCCGGGCCTCCTCGAGGGCGTGCAGCCGGCCGTAGGTCCAGGCGTTCTCGCCCGCGGCGAAGGCGGCCCGCCCGACCCGCACGGCGACGTCCCGGGTGACGACGGTGTCCTGGGCCGCCCCGAGGAGGTCCTGCACCTGCTTGGTGCAGGCGATGAGCGCGCCGGCCGGTTCGCCGACCTCGAGCTCGGCCACCTCCGCGGTGTAGCGCACCCGCTTGGCGGCCTTGCGGACCTCGTGCAGGCGCTCGTGCCGCTCGGCCCCCTCGGCCTCGCGGGCGGCCACGACGGCGCGGCGCAGCCGCTTCCCGGTCCGCCGGACGGCGTCGGTCAGCTGCTCCCGGGCCGGCGCGGCGGCCAGCTCGGTGAGCGGCGGCGCGGCCAGCAGCGCGTCGAGGGAGTCGAGCAGCCGCAGGTAGCGCCGGTCGGTGAGCGTGCGGGTGACCCGGCGCGCGCCGGCCTGGTGGTCCTTGACCTCGGTCTGCCGCAGGCGGGCGGCGACCGGCCCGAGCACCAGCTCGACCGGCTGGGCGGCGACCAGCTCGCGCAGGTGGGACAGCGCCACCTCGGTGTCGCGGGCGCCGGAGAGCTGCGCGCCCACCCACTGCAGCTCGGCGCGCAGCGGGTCGGTGTGCTCGCGGTCCAGCACGGGACGGAACGCGGCGAAGATGCTGCGCAGCCGGCGGCAGGCCACGCGCAGGTCGTGCACGCCCTCGGGCTGTTCCGTGCGCACCGCCAGGTCGGCGTCCCGCAGCGCCTGCAGCTGCCCGGCCACCGCGCCGAGGACCACCTCGCCGACCGTGCGGACCGGGCCCTTGTCCTTCCGCGCCTTCTTGCCCTTCTTCGCCGTCCCCCCGGCCTCGGCCGGAGGGGTCGCGGGGGCCGCCGGCGCCGGCAGCCGCCCGTCGAGCACCCGCGCGACCTTCGAGGGGACGGCGGCGGGGCGAGCGCCGGCCGCGACGAGCCGCTCGGAGACCGCCTGGAGCACCGTCTCGTCGCCGTCGACCAGCTCGACCTCGACCTCCCGCCAGGTCGTGACGGTGGCCGGCTCGCCGGGCTCGGTCGCGAGCGCCGTGCCGACGACGCCGTCGTCGGCCACCTCGGCCAGCACCCGCCCCTCCTCGTCCAGCAGCCGGTGCACCACCCGGCGGGTGGAGAGGATGGCGACCGGCTCGGCCGCGGCGGTGCCCAGCAGGCCCAGCAGCGGGGCGACGACGGCGCGTGGGGCGGTGCGGGACGCCCGGCCCAGTGGCTGGTGCAGCTCGCGCCGGGCGCCGTCCGCCCCCGGGAGCTTCACGTGCCAGCCTGCGTCGGCGCCGCCGGTGCGCCGCCGCAGCGTCACGCGGGAACGCAGCAGCCGCAGGTCCGGGGTGTCGTAGTAGGTGGCCTGGAGCGACTGCTCCTCCGGATCGCCGACCGCGGCGACCCCTGCTACGCCGGTGAGATCCGGGAGGGCGAAGGTCTCGTCGGCCTCGAACTTGCGCTCGACCTCGACGTGCACGGTGGTCACGGGTGTCACGGTAGGCGGACGCGCAGGTCAGCACAGTGCGATCGCCGCGCAGTCACCCATGTTCGGGCGGTGTCCCCGCTGGGCACGCTGGACCCGGCAGGTCCCGTGGGGGTCCTGCGCGACGAGGGGAGCCGACCCGGTGTTGAGCGAACGAGAACTGTCCGCGGCGATCGGCAGCGCTGCCTACGGCCCGGACGGCGAGAAGATCGGCACGGTCGAACACTTCTTCACCGACGACCGCACCGGCGCCCCCACCTGGGTGGCGGTCTCCACCGGGCTGTTCGGCACCCGGCACTCCGTCGTGCCCGCGAACGAGGCCACCTTCACCGGGGGCACCGTGCGGCTGCCGGTCACCAAGGAGGCCGTCCGCACCGCCCCGTCGGTCTCCGACGAGCACCTCGACCCCGAGGCCGAGGCGCTGCTGCGCCAGCACTACGGCCTGGACGCCGGGACGTCCCCGACCGGGACGACGGCCGGGACGCCCCCTACTGAGACACCTGCCGGGACGTCCCCGACCGAGACGCCGGCCGGGACCACGACGGCCGGGACCACGACGGCCCCGGCCGGCGACGACTCGACCACCCGGGACCTCTCCCAGGTGCCGGCCGACCGCGGCGCGAGCGGCGCGCAGCAGGACACCGTCGGCATCGACCGGGCGGCTGCCGGCGACGCGACCGTGCCGGTCGGCGCTGTGCCCAGGCCCACGGACGGCGCCATGACCCGCAGCGAGGAGCAGCTGCGGGTGGCCACCGAGCGGTACGCCGCCAAGCGGGTGCGGGTCGTCAAGTACGTGGTCACCGAGGAGGTGCAGATCACCGTCCCGATCCGTCGGGAGGAGATCCGGATCGAGGAGCTCCCCCTCGACGAGGCCGCCGCGACGGCCGGCGCCGTCGACGCGGGCGGCACCGGCGGCCTGCCGGAGGCGATCGTGCTGCACACCGAGCGACCGGTCGTCAGCACCGAGGTCGTGCCGGTGGAGCGGGTGCGGCTGCGCACCGAGTGGGTGCAGGAGCAGCGGCAGGTGCGTGACGAGGTGCGCCGCGAGCGGGTCGACGTCGACCAGGACCACCTCGACCAGGACCGGGTGGGCCGGCACCGCGTCGACGAGGACCGCCGGGGCCAGGAGCGCCTGGGTCAGGAGCGCCTCGGTTAAGCGTCCCCGCCAGGAGGCGTGGTCGTCGCGTTCGGCGTGGCTGAGCGGTGAGGGCAGGCACGAGGGCCACGCTCGCGAAGGTGCTAACGCTCCGTGAGCTGTGGACCGCTCGTGCCTGCCGTCCCATCCTGCATCCTCGACCCGCTGCGCGAGCAGTTCCTCGCCCTGCTGCCGGCGCGTCGCGATGACCACCCGCTGAGCTGTCACCGACCGCGCATCGACGACGCCGTGGTGTTCGACCACCTCGTCGCCGCGCTGGTCTTCGGCGCCGGATACGAGCGGATCGCCGACGCGTCGTGCTCGGCCACCACCCTGCGGCGGCGCCGGAATGAGTGGATCCGGCTGGGCGTCTTCGATCGGCTGCGGCCGGCCTGCCTGGACGCCTACGACACGATGATCGGCCTGGACCCGGCCGACCTGGCGGTCGACGGCTGCACCACCAAGGCGCCCTGCGGCGGCGACTGCGCCGGTCGCAGCCCGGTGGACCGGGGCAAGGGCGGCCTGAAGCGCTCCCAGCTGTGTGAGGGCGCCGGTGTGCCGATGGCCACGGTGTCCGCGCCGGCCAACACCCGCGACGACGCCCTGCCGGGCCAGACCCTCGACGCGGTCAAGGACTTCGCGCCCCTGCCGGCCGACGTCACCGTGCACCTGGACGCCGGCTATGAC
>DASQXT010000119.1:0-7354 GCA_035639575.1 Geodermatophilus sp. | reverse complement strand
CGAGGGCCTCGACCTGGAGCCGCTCCCGGCCAAGGAGCGCGAGCCGGTCACCCTGAAGCAGTTCGAGGCGCTGGAGGCCGACGCCCGCTTCGCGCACGTGCTGCACAGCGGCACCGCGCACACCGGCGAGGGCCGCCCGGCAACCGAGCCGCTGGCCGCCGAGGAGGAGGACTTCCTCGGAATCCCCGGCCTGCTCACACCGGAGCAGACGGCGTCCCTGCTGGCCCGGCGGGACGAGGAGCTGCGGCTGCGCATCGCCCAGCGCATCCACGACGACACCGGCGAGCTGCCCCTCGTCGAGGACCACCCCGACGAGGACGACGCCGGCCGTTCCTGGCGCGACGCCGCCGAGCTGCGCCGGGAGGTCAACCGGCTGGTCGCCCGGGTCGCAGCCAAGACCTCCAGGCCGCACGGGGTGGTACACACCGAGCTGCGCAAGGCCGTCCCCGGACCGCCGTCGGCCTCGGCGTCGGTCGAGGTGCTCCGCGCCCGCCGGGAACGCCTCCGCACCATGCTGTGACACTGCGGTCCTCCGGACCGCACCGCGGCCACGTGCCGTCCCCCGGTTGAGCTGAGCCCACCCGGCCGCTCGTCGGGGACCCTCCGGGCCCCACTCCTCCCGACCCCCGCGGCCACGTGCCGTCCCCCGGTTGAGCTGAGCCCACCCGGCCGCTCGTCGGGGACCCTCCGGGCCCCACTCCTCCCGACCCCCGCGCCGACCCCCGCGGCCACGTGCCGTCCCCGACCGGCGCTGAGCGTCAGCCCGGCGTGGGGGTGAGCAGCCCGCGAGCGGCGGCGAGGGCCACGGCCTCGGTGCGCCCGCCCGCGCCGAGCTTGGCCAGGATCCGGCTGACGTGCACGCTCGCGGTCTTCTCGCTCATGTACAGCTCCGCGCCGATCTGCCGGTTGGTGCGGCCCCGGGCGAGCAGCCGCAGCACCTCAGCCTCCCGCGGCGTGAACACCGCCCCCGCGTCCGGCACCCGCCCGACCCCGGGCAGGTCGAGCCGCCCCCGCCGGGCCAGGGCCGTGACCGCCGACCGCAGCGGCGCCGCGCCGAGCCGGGTGGCGACCTCCGCGGCGGCGCGCAGCTCCTCGGCCGCGGCGGCCCGGTCGTCGGCGGCCAGCAGCGCCTCGGCCAGCCGCCACCGCGACCGGGCCTGCTCGTAGACGTGCCCGTAGCCGAAGGCGTCGACCGCGGCCCGCCACAGCGCCGGCTCCGCCCGGCCGGTGAGCCGGGCCGCCTCGGCCGCCACGCGGGCCTGCCACGCGGCCGCCTCCACGCCGAACGGCCCGACGTCGCGCAGGTGGTCCTCGACCGCGGCGCGGGCCTCGGCGACGAGCTCCTCCCCCGCCTCGACCCAGCGCCGCTCCGCCGTCTCGTCACGCTGCAGCCGGGCGGTGGCCGCGGCGTCCCCGACCGGGGCCAGCGCGGTCGCGACCAGCCGGAGCACCGCGAGCCGGTCGACGTCCCAGAGCGTCTGCACCTGCCGCACCGCCTCGCGCGCCCGTGCCACGGCGGTCCCGGCGTCCCCGGCCCACGCGGCCAGGTCGATCTCCGCCCCGGCCGTCGCCAGCAGCAGCAGGACGTGCGCGTCCAGTCGCCGGACCAGCCCGCGGGCCCAGCCGACCCGCTCGGCAGCCGTCGGGTCCCCGCGGCCGACCTGCACCAGCAGCCCGGCGGCGCGCACGTGCGCGGCCATCTCCGGCACGCGCGCCAGCTGGTCGGCCAGCGCCAGGCTGCCGTCCCAGTCGCCGGACACGTACCGGGCCGACACCCCCAGGTGGCGCAGCTCGGCGCCGTAGAACGACCACTCGACGCCGAGCTCGGCGGCCCGGTCCAGCGCCGCGTCGACCCGGCGCAGCGTGGTGACGACGTCCCCGGCCTCGTAGGGGACCACGGCGAGGTTGAACAGCACCCGGAGCTCGACGTCGGTGTCGCCCGACCGCCGGGCCCGCACGAGGGCCTCCTCCAGCCGGCCGGTGAGGTCGCTGCCGCCGCGCATCCGGGCCAGCGAGACGGCGGTGTCGGCCCAGGCGCTGTCCAGGCCGAGGGCGTCGGCGGCGGCCAGTGCCTCGTCGGCCGCCGCGTCGGCCTCCGCCCGGCGGCCCAGGGACCAGCTGGTCCGCGCGTGGGTGGCCGCCGCCCAGGTGCGCACCGGGGACGGCGGGTCGGCCGGCACCAGCGCCATGGCCCGGCTGCTCTCCCGATAGGCCGCCACCTGGTCCTCGACCCGGCTCAGCGCCTGGGCCAGCCGGTAGTGCACCCGTGCCCGCTCGACCGGGTCGCCGTCCGGGCCGAGCAGGTCCAGCGCGGCGCGGATCAGCGCCACCCCCCGCTGCGGCTCCCCCGCGGCGCGGGCCGCGGCCGCGCTGTCGAGCAGCAGGGTCGGCTGGTCGCGCCCGGCGCGGGCAGCGGCGTCGGGCACGGCCGGCCACAGCGCCAGTGCGGCCTCCAGGTGCTGCAGCTGCTCGGCGGGCGCACCGGCGCGGCACGCCTCGGCGGCCGCCTCCAGCGACGCGGCGAGCGCGCCGGCGAGGTCGTTGCTGGCGCGGGCGTGGTGCGCCAGCTCCGCGGCGGTGCCGGCTCCCGGCGTGGCGGCGAGGTGGGCGGCGGTGGTGGCGTGCAGCCGGACCCGCTCACCGGGCAGCAGGTCGGCCAGGACGGCCTCGCGCAGCAGGGCGTGCCGGAAGCGGTAGCGCCCGTCGTCGGAGACCACGAGCAGGTGGTGGTGCACCGCCTCGGCGAGAGCGGCCTCCAGGTCGGCCGGGGGCAGCCCGCTGACGGCGGCGAGGAGGTCGTGGCGCACCTGCCGGCCGGCGACCGCGGCCACCCGCAGCACCTGCTGGGCCGGCTCGCCGAGCTGCTCCACCCGGGCCAGCAGCACCTCGGTCAGCCCCAGCGGCAGCGTCTCGCCGGCCAGCCCGGCGGCGAGCAGCTCCTCGGCGTAGAAGGCGTTGCCCTCCGCGCGGGCGACGACGTCCTCGACCGTGCGGTCGGGTACGCCGGCGGCCAGGCCGCGGACCAGCTCGCCGACGGCGTCGTCCGGGAGCGGCGCGAGCTCCAGTCGCTCGACCACGGGCAGCCGCACCAGCTCGGCGAGCAGCGGGCGCAGCGGGTGGCGGCGGTGCAGGTCGTCGGAGCGGTAGGAGGCGACCAGCGCGACCGGCTCGTCGGCCAGCCGGGCGAGCAGGTAGCGCAGCAGGTCGCGGCTGGAGCGGTCGGCCCAGTGCAGGTCCTCGAGGACGACGAGCAGCGGCGTCTCCGCGGCCAGCTCGCCCAGCAGCGCCGCGACCGACTCGAACAGCTGCAGGCGCCCGCCGTCCGCGACGGGACGGCGGGCCAGCGGGCGGCCGAGGTCGGCGTCCCCTGCCGGCAGCTCGGGGACCGCGGGCGCGCTGCGGCCCGACAGCAGCTCCGGCAGCCCGGGCTGCCCGGACCCGGCCGCCACCGGGCGCAGCAGGTCGACGAAGGGCAGGTAGGGCAGCCCGACGTCGCCGAGGTCGACGCAGTGCCCGGTGAGCACGCGCAGGCCCCGCTCGGCGGCGCGCGCGGCGAGCTCGTCGAGCAGCCGGGTCTTGCCGACGCCGGCGTCCCCGGCCAGCAGCACCGCCCCGGCGCGGCCCTCCAGAGCCCGGTCGACCGTGGTCAGCAGGCGGGCGAGCTCGGCGTCCCGGCCCACCAGCGGTCGGTCGTCGTCCCACTGCGGCACGGCGCCGATCGTGACAGGTCCCGCCGACGGAACCGGTGTGGCCGGACCGCCGTGTGGCCCGGCCTCCTGCAGGGTCCCACCGCGAGCCCGCGAGTGGCGGGGTCCTCCCTTCAGTGCGCCCGCTGGGACCAGCGGGTGGTCCAGGCGTTGCGCCGCGTGCGGGTGCCGCGACCGAGCTGCTGGAGCAGTTCCCGGCGGTAGGCCAGCTCGGCCTCGAGTCCGGGGTTGGGGTAGGTGTGCACGACCGTCTCCTGTCGTCGTCGGATCGATGACGACGACGGTCGTGCTGAGGGGGCGTCCCCGGCATCGGTCGGTCGGGCAGACCTGCCGGGGCGGATCGCGGCTGAGGCCCCTCAGCCGGCCCTCACGGCGGCGGTGCAACGCAGACCGGCTGCGCATCTGCTGTCGCCCGGCACCGCTGCGGCACCATCGCTCGCGTGGTGGACGGAGCAGGGCGACGACCGGGGCGTCCGAGGAGGCGGCGATGAGCGAGGACAGCAGCCGCCACGTCCCCGTGACCTACGACTGCTGTGCACACGTCGAGGGCCCCTTCTTCCACGGGACGAAGGCCGCGCTCGAGGTCGGCGACGAGCTGGTCCCCGGCCACGGCTCCAACTTCCAGGAGGGCCGGGTGTCGAACAACGTCTACTTCACCGCGCTCGTGGACACCGCCGTCTGGGGAGCGGAGCTGGCGACGGCGCTGGCCGGGGGCGGGGAGCGGGGACACGTCTACGTCGTGGAGCCCCTGGGCCCCTTCGAGGACGACCCCAACGTGACCGACAAGCGGTTCCCCGGCAACCCCACGCGGTCCTACCGGACCCGCCACCCGCTGCGCGTCGTCGGCGAGCTGGACAGCTGGGAGGGCCACGCCCCGGAGGTCCTGGCGGGGATGCTGGCCGGCCTGGCTCGGCTGCGGGAGCAGGGGCTGGATGTCATCGAGGACTAGGAGGAGTCCTCGATGACGTCCAGCGACACAGCCCTGCCGCGAGGAGAGGCCGGGCCTCAGCGCAGCTCGGTGCCCTTGGTCTCCCGCAGGGTGAGGATGACGGCGAACGCGACCGCGGCGGCCACCGCGACGTACCAGAAGAACCACAGCGGGTGCCCGGCCTCGGACAGCCAGGTGATCACCAGCGGGGCCGTGCCACCGAACAGGGCGACCGTCAGGTTGTACCAGGAGCCGATGCCGATGGCCCGCAGCTCGGTGGGGAACAGCTCGCTCATGATCGCCGGGGCGATCGACGCCATCAGCGCGTAGAGCCCGAGCCCGGTGCAGAAGACGACGACCAGCGAGAGCAGGTTGTCGCGCACCAGGAACGACAGCGGCACGATCAGCACGGCCATCGCACCGGACCAGATCAGCAGCTGCGGCTTGCGCCCGATGTGGTCGGACAGCTTCCCGAACGGGTAGCACAGCGCGACGAACAGCGCGGTGCCGATCGAGAGCGCGACGAAGACGTCGGTCTTGCCGGCGCCGCGGAAGGTGATCGCGAACGGCGTCAGCGCGCTGAAGAACGTGTAGTACGACAGCGTCGAGAGCAGCGTGAACGCGCACAGCTGCACCACGGCCCTGGGGTGGTGCTTGATCGTCTGCAGCAGCGGGTGCTTCGTGGCGCGGGCCTTCTCCGCGTTCTCCTCGAACTGCTCGGTCTCGACCAGTGACCGGCGCAGCCACATGCCGATCAGGCCCAGGAGGCCGCCGAGGAAGAAGGCGATCCGCCAGCCGTAGGACTCCAGCTGGTCCTGGCTGAGGGTGCTGGTCAGCAGCACGCCGAGCAGGGACGCCGCCAGCAGGGACGTGCCCGTGGAGATGTAGAAGAACGATGAGTAGCGGCCGCGGTGGGCCGGCGGGGCGATCTCGCCGAGGTAGGCCGAGGCGTTGGACACCTCGCCGCCGAGCGACATGCCCTGCGCGATGCGGGCGAGCAGCAGCAGGACCGGCGCCAGCCAGCCCACCTGCTCGTACGTGGGCAGGATGGCGATCACCATCGACCCGCCGGCCATCAGCAGGATGGTGAGCAGCATCCCGGCCTTGCGACCGCGCAGGTCGGCGAACCGGCCGAGCAGGATGCCGCCCAGCGGACGGAAGAAGAAGGCCAGCGCGTAGGCCGACGTCGCCCCGATCAGGGCGAGCGCCTGGTTCTCCGCCGGGAAGAACTGGCCGGCGAAGAAGACGACGAAGGTCGCGTAGACCGTCCAGTCGAACCACTCGACGGCGTTGCCGATGCTCGCCGAGACGAGCGTCTTCACCGGTAGCCGGTGCCGCTCGCCGACTGTCGTCGTGCCCGGACCCTGGCGGACCGTGTCGGCCATGGGACCTCCCCACGTCGTCCGAGTTGTGGATTCGGACCGACCGTAAGGGCGACACGCCAGGACGGCACGCCGAAGCGGCAGAGGGTCCGGACCGGGCGACGGCCGCCTCGCGGCGAGAGGCACAACGCGGCTCCAGCCCCCGACCGAGGTCGAGGCGGTAGTCCGCGAAGGCGTAACCAAATTGGCACCCGGGGGCACGATGCACCCGGCCCGGACGCTCTCCACGCTACCCCCGGGGCCGCCCGCTCACACGGCCGCGGGCAAGTGACTTCGACCCTGGGGACCGCGTGCCAGACTCCGCCCGTGGCCGACCTGACCGACGCCGAGGCGCGCGTGCTGTCCGCCGTCGACGAGGCCTGGGCGGTCGCCCGGTTGCGGGAGCTGGTGGCCGTCCCCTCGGTCGGCGGCACCGCGGCGGAGTGCGAGGTGCAGCACCTGGTCGGCGACCGGCTGGAGGAGCTCGGCTGTGCCGTCGACCGCTGGCCGATCGACCTCAACGCGGCAGCGACCGCGCCGGACGCACCTGGCCAGGAGGTCGAGCGCAGCGAGGCGTGGGGCGTGGTGGGCACCGCGCCGGCGGCCGAGGACGGGACGCCGGCGCTGGTCTTCTCCGGCCACACCGACGTCGTCCCGCCCGGGGACCGCGCGCTGTGGCCGGGCGACCCGTTCGACCCGCGCGTCGCCGACGGCGCGGTGCACGGCCGCGGTTCCTGCGACATGAAGGCCGGGGTCGTCGCCGCGCTCGCCGCGCTGGCCGCCGTCCGGACGGCGGGGGTGCGGCTGGCCCGGCCGGTCGCGGTGCACGCCGTCGTCGGCGAGGAGGACGGCGGGCTGGGCGCCTGGGCGACCCTGCGACGCGGCCACCGCGGCGAGGTGTGCGTCATCCCCGAGCCGACCGCCGGCGCCGTCGTGACCGCCAACGCCGGTGCGCTCACCTTCCGCCTCGAGGTGACCGGGCACGCCGCGCACGCCGCCCACCGCGACCGCGGGGTGAGCGCGGTCGAGAAGTTCGCCGAGGTGCACGCGGGGCTGCGCGCGTTCGAGGCCGAGCGGCAGGTGGACGCCGACCCGCGCTTCGGCGATGTCCCCTACCCGTACGGCATCAGCATCGGGAGGGTGCGGGCCGGGGACTGGGCCAGCTCGGTGCCCGACCGGCTGGTCGCCGACGGCCGCTACGGCGTCCGGCTCGGCGAGGACGTCGCCGCGGCGCGGGACGCCCTTGAGCTCCGGCTGGCCGAGCTGTGCGCCGCCGACCCCTGGCTGGCCGGGCACCCGGTGCGCCTGACCTGGACCGGTGGCGCCTTCGCCAGCGGCTCGCTGCCGCACGGGCACCC
>DASQXT010000118.1:0-4977 GCA_035639575.1 Geodermatophilus sp. | reverse complement strand
TGGGCTTTCGCGTCACCGGGGGTGGTCTGGGAGGCTCGACGCGCCGTCCCGACCCTGGAGGGGTGCTGTGTTCACCAAGGTGCTGGTCGCGAACCGAGGCGAGATCGCGGTGCGGGCGTTCCGCGCGGCCTACGAACTGGGGGCCGACACGGTGGCCGTCTTCCCGTGGGAGGACCGCAACTCCGTGCACCGTCTCAAGGCCGACGAGAGCTACCAGATCGGCGAGATCGGGCACCCGGTGCGGGCCTACCTCTCGGTCGACGAGATCGTCGGCGCCGCCCGGCGGGCGGGGGCGGACGCGGTCTACCCCGGCTACGGCTTCCTGTCGGAGAACCCCGAACTGGCCGAGGCGTGCGCGCAGGCGGGCATCACCTTCGTCGGCCCGCCGGCGTCGGTGCTGGAGCTGACCGGCAACAAGGCCCGGGCGATCGCCGCCGCCCGCGACGCCGGGCTGCCGGTGCTCGCCTCGACCGAGCCCAGCGCCGACCTCGACACCCTGCTGGCCGCCGCCGAGCAGCTGCCGTTCCCGGTGTTCGTCAAGGCCGTCGCCGGCGGCGGCGGGCGCGGCATGCGCCGGGTGGAGGACCCGGCCGAGCTGGCCGGTGCCGTGCAGGCGGCGATGCGCGAGGCCGAGTCGGCCTTCGGTGACCCGACGGTCTTCCTCGAGCAGGCCGTGGTCGACCCGCGGCACATCGAGGTGCAGATCCTCGCCGACGGGCAGAGCGGCGTCGTCCACCTCTTCGAGCGGGACTGCTCGGTGCAGCGCCGCCACCAGAAGGTCGTCGAGCTGGCACCGGCGCCCAACCTGGACCCCGCGCTGCGCGAGCGGATCTGCGCCGACGCGGTCGCCTTCGCCCGGGCCATCGGCTACGTCAACGCGGGCACCGTGGAGTTCCTGCTCGACCGCGAGGGCCGGCACGTCTTCATCGAGATGAACCCGCGCATCCAGGTCGAGCACACGGTCACCGAGGAGGTCACCGACGTCGACCTGGTGCAGAGCCAGCTGCGGATCGCCTCGGGGGAGACCCTCGCCGACCTGGGCCTGTCGCAGGACACGATCGCGCTGCGGGGCGCGGCGCTGCAGTGCCGGATCACCACCGAGGACCCGGCCAACGGCTTCCGCCCGGACACCGGCCGGATCACCGCCTACCGCTCGCCCGGCGGGGCCGGGATCCGCCTCGACGGCGGCTCGTCGCTGGGCGCGGAGGTCGGCGCGCACTTCGACTCGATGCTGGTGAAGCTGACCTGCCGCGGCCGGGACTTCGCCACCGCGGTCGCCCGCGCCCGCCGTGCGGTGGCCGAGTTCCGCATCCGCGGCGTGGCCACCAACATCCCGTTCCTACAGGCGCTGCTCGACGACCCGGACTTCGCCGCCGGGCGGGTCACCACCTCGTTCATCGAGCAGCGGCCGCACCTGCTCACCGCGCGCAGCTCGGCCGACCGGGGCACCCGGCTGCTCACCTACCTGGCCGACCTCACCGTGAACCAGCCGCACGGGGAGCGCCCGCACCTGGTCGACCCGGTGCAGAAGCTGCCGCGGGTGGACCTGCGCACGCCGCCGCCGGACGGCTCGCGGCAGCGGTTGCTGGCGCTCGGGCCGGAGCGGTTCGCCGCGGAGCTGCGGGCGCAGACCGCGCTGGCGGTCACCGACACCACCTTCCGCGACGCCCACCAGTCGCTGCTGGCCACCCGGGTGCGGACCAAGGACCTGCTCGCCGTCGCGGGGCACGTCGCCCGCACCGTCCCGCAGCTGCTCAGCCTGGAGTGCTGGGGCGGGGCGACCTACGACGTCGCGCTGCGCTTCCTGCACGAGGACCCGTGGGACCGGCTGGCCGCGCTGCGCGAGGCGGTGCCCAACGTGTGCCTGCAGATGCTGCTGCGCGGGCGCAACACCGTGGGCTACACGCCCTACCCCGAGGCGGTCACCGACGCCTTCGTCCGCGAGGCGGCGGCCACCGGTCTCGACGTCTTCCGGGTCTTCGACGCGCTCAACGACGTCTCCCAGATGCGCCCGGCCATCGACGCCGTCCGCGAGACCGGGACGGCGGTCGCGGAGGTGGCGCTGTGCTACACCGGCGACCTCTCCGATCCCGGTGAGACGCTCTACACCCTGGACTACTACCTGCGGCTGGCCGAGCAGATCGTCGACGCCGGCGCGCACGTGCTCGCGATCAAGGACATGGCCGGCCTGCTCCGCCCACCGGCCGCCGCCCGGCTGGTGACGGCGCTGCGCGAGCGCTTCGACCTGCCGGTGCACCTGCACACCCACGACACCGCCGGTGGCCAGCTGGCCACCCTGCTGGCCGCGTGGTCGGCCGGGGTGGACGCCGTGGACGGCGCGGTCGCCTCCATGGCCGGGACGACGAGCCAGCCGCCGCTGTCGGCGATCGTCGCGGCGACCGACGCGACCGAGCGCGCCACCGGCCTGGACCTCGCCGCGGTCAACGACCTGGAGCCGTACTGGGAGGCGGTCCGCCGGGTCTACGCGCCGTTCGAGTCGGGCCTGGACGCGCCCACGGGACGGGTCTACCGGCACGAGATCCCCGGCGGGCAGCTGTCCAACCTGCGCCAGCAGGCGATCGCCCTGGGGTTGGGGCAGCGGTTCGAGGAGGTCGAGGACGCCTACGCTGCCGCCGACCGGCTGCTGGGCCGGCTGGTCAAGGTCACGCCGAGCTCCAAGGTGGTCGGCGACCTGGCGCTGCAGCTCGTCGGCTCCGGCGTCAGCGTCGAGGACTTCGCCGCCGAGCCCGGCAAGTTCGACCTGCCCGACTCGGTGATCGGCTTCCTGCGTGGCGAGCTGGGCGACCCGCCCGGCGGCTGGCCCGAGCCGTTCCGCAGCCGGGCCCTGGAGGGCCGCCGTCCCGCGGAGCCGCCGGCCGAGCTGTCGGCCGACGACGAGCGCGGGCTGGCCGAGGCGCCGCGGGAGACGCTCAACCGGCTGCTCTTCCCGGCGCCCACCCGCGAGTTCGAGGCCCACTCCGAGCAGTACGGCGACGTCTCCGTGCTGCCCACCAAGGAGTTCCTGTACGGCCTGCGGCCCGGCGACGAGCACGCCGTCGACCTCGAGCCCGGCGTCACCCTGCTCATGGGCATCGAGGCGATCAGCGACCCCGACGAGCGCGGCATGCGCACCGTCATGTGCACGCTGAACGGGCAGCTGCGGCCGGTCTCGGTGCGCGACCGCTCGGTGGACGCCGCGGTGAAGGCCGCCGAGAAGGCCGACCGCAGCGACCCCGGCCAGGTCGCCGCACCGTTCGCCGGCGTGGTCACCCTGCAGGTCGGCGAGGGCGATCCCGTGGAGGCCGGGCAGGCGATCGCCACCATCGAGGCGATGAAGATGGAGGCCTCGATCACCGCACCGGTCGCTGGCACCGTCAAGCGGCTGGCCATCGGCAGCGTCCAGCAGGTGGAGGGCGGTGACCTGCTCGTCGTCCTGTCGTGAGGGCCGGCGGCCACTCTCGCGCTGTTCCACCCGCGGTGGCGCTGCTGCACCAGCGCGCGTGCTGCAGGATCCGCACGAGAGTGGCCGGGGAGCACCGCTGCGATGCTCCCGGCCGCGTCAGGCGACGATGCCCACGGGTCGCCCTCCGCGGCCGGTCCGCTCCTCGCTCGCTGGCGCTCGCTGCGGTGCTCCCGGCAGCGTCAGGCGACGAGGACGACGACCAGCGTGCGCGGGCCGTGCACGCCCTCGACCCGCTCCAGCTCGATATCGCTGGTCGCCGACGGGCCGCTGACCATCGTCAGCGGCGCGGTCGGGTCCAGCCGGCGCAGCGCCTCGGGCACGCCGCCCGCGACCTGCCCGGCCTCCACCACGCACACCAGGCAGTCGGGCAGCAGCGAGACCGCCCGCCGTCCGGACACCGGACCGCCGTCGAGCACCAGCGTGCCGGTCTCCGCGATCGCCACCGCCACCCCGGTCAGCGTCGCGGCGAACGCGGCGAGCTCCACGGCAGGGCGGCCGTCGTCCTCGGTGGCGCCGTCCGGCCGCCACTCGGCCGGCACCCCGGGGGCCACGACGACCGACGCGGGGTCCCAGCCGGCCCCCAGCCCGGTGTCGAGGGCGGCGGCGACGGTGGCCCCCACCTCGTCCGGGCCGCAGCGCAGCACCGAGGCCTTGTAGTCCTCGAGCCGGTCGACGAGGACCTCGCGCAACTGCTCGGCCGGGCGCTCGTCGGCGGCGCGGTACTCGCGGGGGACCACCACCTCCGGCCGGTGCTCGCCCAGCGCGGTGCGGATCCGGCTCAGGACCTCGTCCCGCGCGCTCGTCACGCTGCCTCCTCGCTGGCGCTCGTCGGCTGCGTGCCGAGGGGTGCTCTGCTGTCCGGTGAGCTCGCGAGCTCGCTCACTGCCGCCCCCCGTGCTCGCGCGCCCAGGCCTGGGTGAAGGTCTCCCGCGGCGGGGTGGGGAGGTCGCGACTGCGGGTCCAGCTCGAGGCCGGTGGCGGCAGCACCGGTGGCAGCGTCGGCCTCCCGCGGGCGAGGAGCCGGCCGAGGCCGGCAGCCCGCTGGGTCAGTCGCCACAGCCGCGGGTGCGACATCGCCGTGGACAGCGCCTTGAAGGCCGCCGCCTCGGGCGTGGTCTTCTCCTGCGCCTCGACGTGCTCGGCGCGCAGGTGCACCAGGATCGAGGGGATGTCGATCGCCACCGGGCACGCGTCGTAGCAGGCGCCGCACAGCGACGAGGCGTACGGCAGCGAGGCGTTGTCCTCGACCCCGGTCAGCTGCGGGGACAGGACGGCGCCGATGGGGCCCGGGTACACCGAGCCGTAGGAGTGCCCGCCGGTGCGCTCGTACACCGGGCAGACGTTGAGGCAGGCCGAGCAGCGGATGCAGTGCAGCGCCTCGCGGCCCACCTCGTCGGCGAGCACCGCCGTCCGCCCGTTGTCGAGCAGCACCAGGTGGAACTCCTGCGGGCCGTCGCCGGGGGTCACGCCGGTCCACGTGGAGGTGTAGGGGTTCATCCGCTCGCCGGTGGAGG
>DASQXT010000117.1:0-2218 GCA_035639575.1 Geodermatophilus sp. | reverse complement strand
CCCGCTGCCGCGGGAGACGGTGCTCACCGCCGTCCTGCGCGGCGACCGGGTGATCACCCCCAGCCCCGACGAGCCGCTCGAGGCCGGCGACGAGCTGCTGTTCGTCACCCACGCCGACGTCGAGGAGCAGCTGCAGCAGGTACTCTCCCCCGCGTCGTCCCCCTTCTAGGAGGACCCCGTCCTCCCCACCCTTAGCAGGCTCAGGGCGGGGCCCCGGGACGGGGTCTCAGTCGGCTGCGTCGGCCCGGTGACGGTGGCGGTGCAGCCGCGACACCACCCACAGCGTCACCACGACCTCGACGGCGGTGACCGGCAGGCCCAGCAGCAGCGAGGCGGTGCCCAGCAGCTCCACCTCGTCGGCGCGGTAGAGCACCCACTGGACGGCGACCCGGGCCAGGAAGACGACGCCCCACATCAGCGTCAGCCACGAGTAGGCACGCACCATCCGCGGGTCGTCGCGCCAGTGCCGCTCCGGCGCGGGGTCGGCCGGGCGGGCACCGGTCACGGGGTCCGGCGGTGGCCGGTGGTGCAGCGTCGCGTTGACCTGGTCGATCCGGCGGCGCAGGCCCGGCATCGAGTGCGACGCCATCGAGCCCAGGTGGCTGGGCGCGAGGAACTCGGCGACCACGCCGACCAGCGGCCAGCGGAAGGCGATCGAGCCGATCAGCACCACGCCGAGGGCGGCGTTGCGGATCAGGCCGGGGACGAAGAAGTCGCGGGCCTCACCCGAGGCGGCGGCGATGGCCACGGCGATCGCGACGCCGAAGAGCCCGCTGAATGCCTGCTGCACGCTCTCCCGCCGCACCAGGCGCAGCGCGAAGAGCAGGACGGCGACGGCGAGCGCGGACCAGATGCCGGGGCGCAGCCCGGCGAGCGAGTTGGCCACGATGAACGCGACCGTGGGCAGCGTGGCGTCGAGCATGCCGCGCCAGCCGCCGAGCTGCTCGAGGACCAGGTGGCGGTCGAAGGCCAGGCCCTGCGGCCCGGTCGCGGCGCCGTCCGCGGGACGCGCCGGACCGGGGCGCCCGTCCCCCTCGGGCGCAGCCGTCACCCGGCGCTCAGCTCGTACCGGGGGTTGTAGATGACCTGCCGCCCGTCGAAGGAGGCGAAGCGGCCGTGCGCGGTGAGCGTGCGGCCGGGCTCGATGCCGGGGATCCGCCGGCGGCCGAGCCACACGAGGGTGACCGAACCGGAGCCGTCGAACAGCTCCGCCTCCAGGGTGGGCACCGTCTCCCGCGGCGTGTAGACGACCGACTTCAGCCGGCCGGTCACGGTGACGACGGCACCCTTGCGGCAGGCGCTGACCGCCTCGCAGCCGGCGCTCGCCGAGCCCGCGCGCAGCTCCTCCGCGTCGATGGTGTGGTCGTCGGCGGTCAGCCGCTGCAGCGTCCGCGCGAACCAACCGCTCTGGCGTGTCTGCGTCACGGACCCAGCGTAGAACCGCCGCGCGCCGCCTCGGCGCGCGACCGCAGCCAGTTCCGCACCAGCGCCCACGGCTCCCCCGCCGGGTCGATGAGCACCATGTGGTCCCCCGGCACGAGCCGCACGTCGACGGCGGCGCCCTGCGCCGCGGCGGCTGCCGCGTAACGGGTGCTCTGCTCGGCCGGGACGACGTCGTCGCCGGTGCCGTGCACGCACAGCAGGTCGACGCCGGGCGGCACCAGCCGCACCGGGTCGGCGGCCGCGTAGCGCTCCGGCGCGTCGGCGGGCTCGGCGCCGAGCAGGTCCTGCACCGCCCCGTCGCCCAGCCGCTGCGCCGCGGCGCGCTCGAGGTCGAGCACCCCGGCCTGCAGGACGGCGGCGGCCACCCGGACCCGTGGCCGTCCTCCCGGCGCCCCCTCGGGCAGCCGCGACCGCCCGGCCACCCAGCCGGCCAGGTGCCCGCCGGCGGAGTGCCCGACCACCGCGACGTCGGAGAGGTCCAGCCGGTCGGCGTCCGCCAGGTCCGGGAGCGTGTCGAGCGCGGCGGCGACGTCCTCGAGGGTGGCCGGCCAGCCGCCGCCGGCGCCGACCCGGCGGTACTCGACCGCGACCGCGGCGAGGCCGGTCGCGGCCAGGTCCGCGGCGAGCGGCCGGGCCAGCTCGACGAACTGGTCGGGGTGCGGCCCGTAGGCGGTGCGGACGGCGCTCACGGGTCCTCCTCGCCGGCGCTCGTCGGCCGCGTTCGCGGACGCTGCCGTGCCCGTGCGCGAGCTCACGAGCTCGCTCACGGGCCGGG
>DASQXT010000116.1:0-17049 GCA_035639575.1 Geodermatophilus sp. | reverse complement strand
TGTGCGCCGCCGCTCGTGCCGAGCTCTCTGCGGGTCCACCAGCTTGATTGGTCCATGTCGCCTGGACGGCCGAGGCGGCTAGTCGCGCGCAGCATCTCACTCTGACCGTAAGGGGGGCTGCGCTGTGCGGCTACACCGTGGCCGCCCCTCGGCCCGATGACCAGACGGACGGCGCAGGCTGGGCCCCCGTTCCGACCCCCGACGGATGGCTGATGCCCGGGCCGGAGGAGGCGGCGCCGCGGGTCGCACCGGGCGCCACCGATGGAGCAACCCTGATGTACGCGCTGCGCTCATTTGACCGCCGGGCGTGGCCTGCTGCAATCCTCGACTCGGCTGGTCTGCGCTGTGCTCGGCGCAATAGGCGGACTGGCCGAAGGCGGGGCGTGAATGGCATCGACGCCCGGGTGACCAGGTCTTCCCGGCTCCACGTCCGTCGTGGCGTGCGGCCAAACTGGTTACCCTAGCCTGGGTGGCTACGCTAGCGTGGGACGCATGAAGCAAGAGCCTGAAGAAGAGCCTCGCACGACAGACGCTGGCCCAGGTTCTACCTCGGAAACGAGGGAAACGCGCACCGTAACGACGGAGTTTCAAACCTCGTCGGACGTCCAAACGTCGACATCCTCGCAGGGCGAGAACGTATCCGACCAGCGCGGGGAGGCCACCGGCGACCAGCGCGGGGAGGCCACCGGCGACCAACGCGGAGAAGGTGATGCTGCCCCCGAGGGCAGCAGCCTCGGCAGCAAAATCGGCGACAAACTTGGGCTGGGTCATCACGGCAACCAAGCCGCCAGGGATGAGACAGACGGATAGGTAGGAGTACGGGCACAGTGGCCTGGTCCGGCCTCGGTTGGGAACGGTAGTAGTTGTGCCGAACACCTGACCGTCCGGCGCGTGCGGGCGCTACTGGCTCCAGGTGCCGCAGCCGACCGAGGTGAACCCGGTGTCTGTGGCTTTGATGACCACGCGGGATCTGCTGCCGGATGCGGTGGTACGCCGCTGGGGTGTCTGAAGTTGGCCCGCCGCGTCCAGCGGCACGCCCCGCCGGGGCGGAGGTAGCACGGTAGGTGCCGGGCTGGATGCCGTCACCGAGGGCACGCCCCCCTTACAGTGACAGTGTGACGGCGGCCTTCTTCGGCGCCTTCTTCAGACCGGCCGGGATGGTCCTCTTGTGACGTGCTGGCTGCTGCGGCACCCACGCCCGGAGGCTGGAACTGAAACGCGTCGATTGGGCAGCCGGGGATCCATCGCGACCTGGTGGGCGGGCCGCTTGCCGTCGGCGAGGCTCTTGCGTAGCGCGGCTGCGAAGTCGGCCTCGGTCGCGGTGCGGTTGTAGCGGACGCGGACCAGTTCCAGCAGCAGGTTCAGCCGCTCGGCGTTCCGAAGGGTCCAGCTGCGCCGGCCGACGATGCGCTTGACCTCCTCCGGCGGAGCCTCGACCGCGAGGTTGGCGTAGTGGGCCGGAACGGAGGCCCGTCGCCGGGTCTGGGCGCGCATCCGCTTGTGCCAGTACTGCGCCCAGCGGGCGGCACCACCGCCGGCGTCCACGGCCAGCTTGTGGAACGCCTCCCAGCCCTCCGGGGGTGGCCAGCGCCGACGACAGCGCGGCCTGGAG
Source organism: Geodermatophilus sp. (assembly GCA_035639575.1). Classification (GTDB taxonomy): domain Bacteria; phylum Actinomycetota; class Actinomycetes; order Mycobacteriales; family Geodermatophilaceae; genus Geodermatophilus. The sequence goes on along the minus strand of DASQXT010000116.1, from coordinate 15,437 downwards.
GGGGTCGCCGTAGCCCTTGTGCCCGGCCTTGATGAGCGCGTCCTTGCCGTTGGCGTACAGGTGGTGCTCGCACAGGTGAATGGGCACCGCCGTCGCGCCCCGACCCCAGCGGTTCTGGACCCCGCCGATGGCCCCGTAGTCGCGGTCAACGACCACGAGGGAGGGACGGCCGGGCAGCTCCGCCAGGATGTTTCTCCCAGGTGGCAGCGTCCTGAAGGGGGTAGGCCCGTAGCCGCCACAGCCGACCCTTCGTTGCACCGGCCGGGTAGCCCCAGGCGGCCAGCACGCAGAACAACTGGCTGGTCGCACCGGTTCGCGCGTCCTTGTAGAGAACCGCGTCGAGTCCAGCACCACGGTCTCCGGCCAGGCCTCCTCGGCGTGCGGAGCGGCCACCACGGACCCGAACTTGGACAGCCAGTCGGCCACGGTCTGACCGGACGCCACGGTGGTCACAGCCCGCCAGTCCTGGCCGTCGTGACGCCAGGCGCGACGGCGCACCCGGGCGGCGGTGTCGGTGTAGGACACCCCCTCGGCGACGGCCCAGAGCGCCGCAGCCACCTCGTCCACCAGGTAGTGCCCGCGCCACGGCACGACCGGGCCGCCGTCCACTTCTAGCGGCCGGTGGCACTCCCCGCAGGAATGGCCGTCGCCGCGCGTCCGGCTCAGCGCCCCTTCCCCGACGAAGCGGTAGAAGTCGCCGTTGGTCGCGACGCAGCGGTAGCGCTGCCGTTCTCGGCCGCCCATCCGCTGGACGCCGTCTCGAACGACCTTCTCGGATTGGCAGCCGCGTGGGCGTTTCGGCATTTCAAACATCGCCCAGAAGTTGTCGGCCCGACCGGACAGATTCCTTCAGTGCGATCTCACTGTCACCGTAAGGGGGGCGGGCTCAGTCCTCGGGCAGCCGCACCGGGGCGAGCTCGTCGAACAGGTCGCCCGGGCCGGGGTTGTCCGGGTGGCTGCGCCCGCCGAGGTGGTGGACGACGCCCCACACCGCGTTGAGCGCGGTCTGCACCGCCCCCTCGGCCCAGCCGGCGGTCCAGGAGATGTCGTCGCCGGCGAGGAACAGCCCGCGGTACTGCTCGGGCAGCTCGTCCTGCTTGAAGTGGGTGAACAGCCGCCGCTGGTAGCGGTAGTGGCCGGGCAGGTTGGCCTTGAACGCGCCCATGAAGTCGCGCTCGGACTCCCACGACACCGTCACCGGCGAGGCGATGACGTGCCGGCGCAGGTCGACGTCGGGGTAGATCTCGCGCAGCGAGGCCAGCATGACCTCCATGCGCTCGGTCGCCGACAGCGGCAGCCACTTCAGCGAGTCGTCGGCCCAGGTGTAGCTCAGGCAGATCAGACCGGGCTGCCCCTCGCCCTGGTCGAGCAGGTAGGTGCCGCGGGTCATCCGGTCCGACAGGGTCATGCTCATGCGGTGCCGGCCGGTCTGCGGGTCGACGTCCTTCCAGAACGGCCGGTCGACCAGGCAGAACAGCTTGGTGGAGCCCATGTAGTGGGTGCGCTCGATCGCCGTCCAGTGGTCGATCGGGAACAGCTCCTCGTCGCACACGATGCGCGACAGCAGGTTCCAGCTCTGCGCGGTGAACACCGCCGCCTTGTAGGTGCGGATGCCGCCGGCCTCGTCGGTGACGGTCAGGCAGTTGGGGGCGGTCCGGTGCAGCCGGGTCACCCCGGGCAGCGGCCGCCCGCCGGCGTGCAGCGACGCCAGGCTGGTGCCGGCGGGCCAGTGCGCCGGTGCCTCGACCTCGCGGCGCCACAGCCCGACCGGGATCTGCTGGGAGCCGCCCACGATGGACAGGTGGTCGTCGTCGGCGGCGGTGTAGACCACCCGCAGGATCTCGAGCATCGAGTTCGGGTAGTCGGTGTCCCACCCGCCGGTGCCGAAGCCGACCTGCCCGAACACCTCGCGGTGCCGGAAGGAGCGGAACGCCGGCGACGCGGCGAGGAACCCGTAGAAGGTCGTGTCGTCGAGCTGCTCGACCAGCTCGTCCCAGATCGCCTTGATCGTCTTGACGTCGCGGTCCCGGATCGCCTGCTGCACCTCCTCCAGGCGGGCGCCCTGCACGAGCGTCTCGTGCCAGGCGTCGGCGACCTCGCGGTACAGCGGCGGCAGGTCGTCGAGGGTGCGCGCGTAGTGCGTCTCGCCCTTGAGGTCGACGACCGTGCTGGGGGTGGCGACGTCGAGCGGGTTGGGGAAGCGCGTCGTCCGCAGGCCGAGGTCGTGCACGTAGGAGAAGAGGGCCGTCGACGACGGCGGGAAGCGCATCGCGCCCATCTCGGCCACGACGCCGGGGTGGCCCTCGAACGGCGTCGAGCGCAGCCGGCCGCCGATCTCGTGGGCCTCGTAGACGACGGGCCTGAGGCCCAGCCGCATCAGCTCGTAGGCGGTGACGATGCCCGACAGGCCGCCGCCGATGACGGCGACCTCGGTGCCGTGCTCGGTGGCGGGCACCTCGCCGAGCCCGGCCGGGGAGGCCAGCCAGTCGTCGTAGGCGAAGGGGAAGTCCGGGCCGAACATCGTCAGCGGCCGGGCGGGGCGCTCCTCGCCCGGCTCGTGGGCGGCGACGGGGATGGCGGAGGTCATGCGGGGGTCTCCGTGGGGTAGAGCTCGGGACGGCGGTCGGCCAGGTGGGTGTTCACCCGGCGGGAGGCGGTGAGGACGGCGGGGTCGACGTCGGCGAGCAGCAGCTCCTCGCCCCGGCCGGCCCGCGCCAGCTCGGTGCCGTCGGGGGCGATCACGCAGCTGGCGCCGCAGTAGACGAACTCCCCCTCGACACCGGTGCGGTTGGCGTAGGCGACGAACAGCTGGCTCTCGTAGGCGCGGGCCGGCACGAGCACCGTGCCGACGTGGCCGTAGGGGTCCATCAGCCCGGTGGGGACGACGAGCAGCTCGGTGCCGGCGAGGGCGTGCGCCCGCACCGCCTCGGGGAACTCGACGTCGTAGCAGACCAGGATGCCGACGGTGAGGTCGTCGAGCCGGAACTGCACGACGCCGACGTCCCCGGGCACGAAGGCGTCGCGGTCGACGTCGCCGTACAGGTGCGCCTTGGCGTAGCCGGCCAGCAGGCTGCCGTCGCGGTCGACGACCACCACGGTGTTGGCCACGCCGGCCGGCGTGCGCACCGGCAGCCCGACCGCGATCGCCAGGCCGTGCTCGGCGGCGATCGCGGCCACCCGGTCGGTGAGCGGGCCGGGCACCGGCTCGGCCAGCTCCGCGACCCGCCGGGCGCCGATGGCGTAGCCGGTCAGCGACATCTCCGGCGTCACGAGCAGCCGGGCCCCGGCCTCGGCGGCCCGGCGGGCGGCGTCGGCGACCGCGGCCAGGCCGGCGTCGGGATCCGGCGTCTCGGCCGGTCCCTGCAGCAGTGCGATGCGCACGGTCCCCCCTCGTGGTCAGGCGTCGGCCGGCGGGGTCCGCAGCGCCGAGTGGCGGTACCCGTAGCCGGCGTACAGGGCCAGCCCGACCAGCATCCACGCGAGGAACACCAGCCAGGTCGCCGTCCCCAGGCCGAACACCAGCAGGACGCAGAACAGCACGCCGAGCACCGGGGTCAGCGGGTACAGCGGGGTGCGGAAGGTGCGCGGCAGGTCCGGTCGCGTGCGGCGGAGCAGGATGACGCCGACGTTGACCAGCGCGAAGGCGAACAGCGTGCCGATGCTCGTGGCGTTGGCCAGCTCGCCGAGCGGGACCAGGCCGGCCAGCAGCGCGATCAGGACGCTGACGATGACGGTGTTCGCGACCGGGATCCGGCGGCGGGCGCTGACCTTGGAGAACACCGGCGGCACCAGGCCGTCGCGGGACATCGCGTAGAGGATGCGGGTCTGCCCGTAGAGGACGGTCAGGACGACGCTGGCGATCGCGATGACGGCGCCGATCGAGAGCAGCACGGCCGTCCAGGTCTGCCCGGTGGCGAGGCTCAGGACGTCGGCAAGGGCGGCGTCCGAGCCGCTGATCTGCGGCCACGGCACCGCGCCGACGGCGGCCAGCGCCACCAGCACGTAGACGACGGTGACCACGGCCAGCGACAGCACGATGGCGCGCGGGAGGTCGCGGCGGGCGTCGCGGGCCTCGTCGCCGGCGGTCGAGGCGGCGTCGAAGCCGATGTAGGAGAAGAAGGCCTGCGAGGCCGCCGCGGTGACGCCGGCGACGCCCATGGGCAGGAACGGCGCCAGGTTGCCGGCGCGGAAGGCGGTGAAGGCGACCGCGCAGAAGAACAGCAGGACGCCGACCTTGAGCACGACCATCGCGGTGTTGACCTTCGCGCTCTCGCTGGTGCCGCGCAGCAGCAGCACCATCGCGAGCAGGACGACGACCACGGCGGGGATGTTCACCACGCCGCCGTCGCCGGGCGGCGCGGACAGCGCCTCGGGCAGCACCGCGCCGACCGTCCCGGCGGCGAGGTCGTCGATGTAGGCGCCCCAGCCGACCGCGACGGCGGCCACCGAGACCCCGTACTCCAGCATCAGGCACCAGCCGCAGACCCAGGCGACGAGCTCGCCCATGGTGGCGTAGGTGTAGGAGTACGACGACCCCGAGACCGGGATGCTGCCGGCCAGCTCGGCGTAGGACAGCGCGCTGAACAGCGCGGTCACCGCGGCGAGCACGAAGCCGAGCACGACGGCCGGGCCGGCCAGCGGCACCGCCTCGCCGAGGATGACGAAGATGCCGGTGCCCAGGGTGGCGCCGATGCTCAGCGCGGTGAGCTGGAGCAGGCCCATGGAGCGACGCAGCCCGGAGCCCCCCGTCTCCTGGTGCTGGGCGACGATCGCGTCGACCGGCTTGAGCCGGAAGAGCTGGCTGCGGACCGGTGCCGCGCGGCCCGGGTCGGCGCTGACTGTGCTCACGGGTGCTCCTCTGCGGCTGGTGCTGTGGTCTGGATCGCAGAGAGCATCACCACAGGTTGACTTGTTGTCAACTAGTGTTTCCTAGATCGGCTCCCGCCCGACCGGCAGAGCGGGGGCGAAGACCCACAGCACCCGGGTGGTCCCGTCCCTCCGCGGCGAGCGGAAGCCGTGCTCGGTGCCGGGCGAGAAGGTGAACGCGTCGCCGGGGCCCAGCGTCGTCACGTCCCCGCCGACGGTCACCTCGAGGTCGCCCTCGAGGACGAAGACGAACTCGACCTCGGCCGGCAGGGTGTAGGTCTCCTCGCCGCTCCCCCCGCCCGGGGCGATCTCGGACAGGATCGCCTGCAGCCGCCGCTCCCCGGAGGGCGTGAGCAGGAACTCGGTCAGACCCTGCCCCCCGAAGGCGATGGGCGGGTAGCTGCCGGCCCGGACGGCCTCTCCGCCGGGCGCGGCCTCGAAGAGGCTGCCCGGCGAGATCTCCAGCGCGGCGCACACCCGCACCAGCGCGGCCACCGAGGCGCTGGCCTGGTCGCGCTCGAGCTTGCTGAGGAAGCCCTTGGTCAGGCCGCTGGCCTCGGCCACGTCGGTGAGCGTCAGCCGGCGCGCCTGCCGGGCCGCCTTGAGCCGCCCGCCGATGCGCGGCGGGTCCGCGTCGGTTCCTGCTGCCTCCATCGCCACCTCCCCCGGTCCTGCGCGGACACTAGTTCCTGATCGGACGTTGACAAATGGGAAACACGAGTTGACAGTGACGAGCGACCCGGACGGGGGATGGGCCTCGCGGTCCCGCAGACCCGCCGCTCCCGCAGACCCCAGGAGAGCCCGTGGACGACCAGACCCCGATCGGCCCCACCGACGCCACGCGGATCCCCCGCTACGCCGGGCCGCCCACCTTCGCCCGGCTGCCGCGGTTCGACCAGGTCTCCCGCGCCGACGTCGCCGTCCTCGGGGTGCCGTTCGACTCCGGGGTCAGCTACCGGCCCGGCGCCCGCTTCGGCCCCGGGCACGTGCGGGCGGCCTCCAAGCTGCTGCGGCCCTACAACCCGGCGCTGGACGCGACCCCGTTCGGCACCCAGCAGGTGGCCGACGCCGGCGACATCGGCGTCAACCCGTTCGACCTCGGCGAGGCGATCGAGACGATCGACCGCGAGGTGACCGCGCTGCGCTCCGACGGCGCCCAGCTGCTCACCATCGGCGGCGACCACACCATCGCGCTGCCGATCCTGCGCTCGCTGGCGCGGGACCACGGTCCGGTCGCCGTCCTGCACTTCGACGCGCACCTCGACACGTGGGACACCTACTTCGGCGCCCCCTACACGCACGGCACGCCGTTCCGCCGCGCCAGCGAGGAGGGGCTGATCGACCTGGAGCGCTCGCTGCACATGGGCATCCGCGGCCCGCTGTACAGCAAGCAGGACCTCGAGGACGACGCCGTGCTCGGCTTCCAGGTGATCCGCTCCGACGACTACGAGGTCGACGGCGTGCGCAGCATCGTGGAGCGGATGCGCAGCCGGCTGGCCGGCGGCCCGGTCTACGTGTCGGTCGACATCGACGTCCTCGACCCGGCCCACGCGCCGGGCACGGGGACGCCGGAGGCCGGTGGGCTCACCAGCCGCGAGCTGCTCAACACGCTGCGCGGGCTGGTCGGGCTCGACGTCGTCGGCGCCGACATCGTCGAGGTGTCCCCGCCCTACGACCACGCCGAGCTGACCGGCATCGCCGCGGCCCACGTGGGCTACGAGCTGCTGTCGGTCCTGGCGCTCAACCGCGCCGGCAGCTGAGCCGGGGCCTCAGAGCCCGGCGTCGGACGACGTCGGGCCCTGGGGCCCGCGGGTGCCCCAGGCGTAGGTCTGCTTGGCCAGGCCCAGGTAGAGGTGGGTCTCGGTGGACTCCACGCCCTCCACCGCGCGGATGCGGGCGACGACGTCGAGCAGCTGGTCGTCGTCCTCGCAGACGACCTCAACCAGCAGGTCGACCGTGCCCGCGGTGATGACGACGTAGTCGACCTCGGTGAACGCGGCGATGCGCTCGGCAGCCGTGCGGGCGTCGCCGCTGGTGCGCACCCCGACCATCGCCTGCCGCGAGAAGCCGACCTGCAGCGGGTCGGTGACGCCGACGATCTGCATGACGCCGGCGTCGAGCAGCCGCTGCACGCGCTGCCGGACGGCGGCCTCCGACAGCCCGACCGCCGCGGCGATGCGCGCGTAGGGACGGCGACCGTCCTCCTGCAGCTGCTCGATGATCGCCCGCGAGACGTCGTCCAGCACGAACTGCCGACGGATGGTCACCGGTCCCCTCCCGCCTCGGTCACGACAGACCCGGCGGCTCCGGGCCCCCGGATGGTAACGACCACCCGGGGGCCCGGCGCCCTCCGTCCGGGGGAGCCTCAGCCGACGGTGTCCACCGGTGGGCTTCCGCGCCCCGGTCCGCTCCTCGCTCGCAGAGCTCGCTGCGATGCTCCCGCGGCTGTCAGCCCACGGTCCGCACCAGCCGGCGCAGCTCCCCCACCACCACGCACGCCCGGCCCAGGACGTCGTCGCGGGCGGACCCGGCCTGACGGCGGACGGCGGTGAAGCGGGCCAGGGCCCCGGCGTGCCGGTCGGCGAAGGCGTCCGCGTCGCCGTCGGCGTCCCGCAGCAGCGCCGCCACGAGGGCCCACCGCAGCTGGTCCACCTCCTCCCGCAGGGCCGCGCGGGCGGCGACGGCCCAGTGCGAGATGCCGGCCTCCTCCGCGGTCCAGGCGTGCACCCGCGGGAGCGCCAGCAGCTCCTCGACCGCGGCGTCGGCCTCGACCACCCGGCCGATGCCGACCCCCGCGGCGCGGGCCACCCCGGCCAGGTCGACGAGGTCGGCCTGGCACCCGAGGACGGCGACCCGCGCGGCGAGCTCCGGGGCCGCGCCCGCGGCGGCCAGCTCGGCCTGCAGCGCGCGGGCCCGGTCGCCCGCGGCACCCGGCCGGGCCAGCCACGCGGCCGGCTCGAGCTCGGCGACGACCGCGGCCAGCGCCGGTGCCGCCGCGGTCAGCGCCGCCGGGTCGGGATGGGCCGCCAGCAGCCGGTCGGCCGCGCGCTCGGTGGCCGTCTGCAGCTCGGGCAGCGCCAGCCGCTCCACGGCCAGCGGCAGCTCGTCGTCCACCTGCGCCCACACCGGGCCGAGGTCGAGCACCCGGGTGGCCACCGTGTACGCGCGGGCCGCCACCGGGGTCGGGACGCCGTGGCGCTCCTCCAGCCGCAGCAGGAAGCCCGGGCCCACCCGGTTGACCAGGTCGTTGGCCAGCTGGGTGGCGGTGATCTCCCGGGCCAGCGGGTGACCGGCCACCCGGTCCGGCCAGCGCTCGCGCACCGCCCGCGGGAAGTAGGCCGCCAGCACCCCGGCCACCGACGGGTCGTCGGGCAGGTCGCTGGCCAGCAGCTCCTCGCGCACCAGGTTCTTGGAGTGCGCGAGCAGCACCGCGGCCTCGGGCCGGGTGAGGCCGGCCCCGGCCTGGCGCAGCCGCTCGACCTCCGCCTCCGACGGCAGCCCCTCGAGGTCGCGGTCGAGGCCGTGCCGCTCGAGGTCGCCGATCAGCTGCGCGTGCCGGTCGAGCAGGAACGGCGCCTGGGCCGCGCACACCGACAGCGCCCGGGCCTGCAGCGCGTTGTCGGCGAGCACCGCCGCGGCCACCTCGTCCTCGACCGAGCGCAGCACCGCGTCCCGTTCGGCGCGCGGCACCCCGGCCAGCAGGACCTTGAGGTTGACCTCGCGGTCGGAGGTGTCCACGCCGGCGGAGTTGTCGATGAAGTCGGTGTTCAGCGCCACCCCGGCGCGTGCTGCGGCGATGCGGGCGCGCTGGGTCAGGCCCAGGTTGCCGCCCTCCCCCACCACCCGGCAGCGCAACTCGTCGGCGGTCACGCGGACGGCGTCGTTGGCGCGGTCGCCGACCTGCGCGTCGGTCTCGTCGGCGGCGCGGACGTAGGTGCCGATGCCGCCGTTCCACAGCAGGTCGACCGGCGCGCGCAGCACCGCCCGCACCAGCTCGGCCGGCGACAGCTCCTCGGCGTCCACGCCCAGCCGGGCGCGCACCTGCGGGGAGAGCGGCACGGACTTGGCGTCGCGACGGTGCACGCCGCCGCCCGGCGAGAGCACCGAGCGGTCGTAGTCGTCCCACGACGAGCCGGGCAGCGCGAACAGCCGGCGGCGCTCGGCCGCGGACCGCGCGGGGTCGGGGTCCGGGTCGAGGAAGACGTGCCGGTGGTCGAAGGCGGCCACCAGCCGCAGCTCGTCGGACAGCAGCATCCCGTTGCCGAAGACGTCGCCGGACATGTCGCCCACGCCGACCGCCGTCAGCGGCCCGTCGGGGTCCACGCCCAGCTCGCGCAGGTGCCGGCGCACCGACACCCAGGCGCCGCGGGCGGTGATGCCCATGGCCTTGTGGTCGTAGCCGCTCGAGCCGCCGGAAGCGAACGCGTCACCCAGCCAGAAGCCGCGGCGCTCGGACACCTCGTTGGCCAGGTCGGAGAAGGTCGCCGTCCCCTTGTCCGCGGCGACCACCAGGTAGGGGTCGTCGCCGTCGTGGACGACGGTGCGCGGCGGGTGCACGACCCGGTCGCCATCCCGGTCGTCGGTGACGTCCAGCAACGCGCCGACGAAGGTGCGGTAGGCGTCGGCCACCCGCTCCTGCACCGCCGCGCGGTCCAGCCCGCGCAGGTCCTCGCGGACGACGAACGCGCCCTTGGCCCCCGCGGGCACGATCACCGCGTTCTTCACCATCTGCGCCTTGACCAGGCCGAGCACCTCGGTGCGGAAGTCCTCCGGGCGCTCGGACCAGCGCAGGCCGCCGCGGGCGACGCGGGCGCCGCGCAGGTGCAGCCCCTCCATCGACGGCGCGCACACGAAGGTCTCGACCTCCGGCCGCGGCCGGGGCAGCAGGTCCAGCTCCGCGGAGGCGATCTTCAGCGCCAGCGCCGGGCGGGGCGCCCCCGCGGCGTCGGTCTGGTAGCGGTTGGTGCGCACCACGGCGGCGAGCACGTCGCGCAGGCCGCGCAGGATGCGGTCCTGGTCCAGGCTCGTCGTGCGGGTGAGCAGCTCGGCCAGGTGCTCGGCCGCCGACGCGGCGGCCGCGGGATCGGCGGCGTCGGGGTCGTGTCGGGCGGCGAAGTGCGCCAGCAGCGCGCGGGCGAACTCCGGCGCGGCGAGCACCGTCTCCTCCACGTAGCCGCGGGACAGGCCCAGCCCCACCTGCGCGAGGTAGCGGCAGGCGGCGCGCAGCACGGCGACGTCGGGCACCGGCAGGCCGGCGCCGACGGTCAGCCGGGAGAGCCCGTCGAGCTCGGTCTCCCCCGCCCACGCCGCGGCCAGGGCCTGCTCCAGCCGGGGCAGCGCCGTGGCCGGCGCCGTGCCGGGTGGCAGCAGCAGCTCCAGCCGGGTGGCCGGCGCGCCGTCGTCCCCGGGGACGGCGGCGGCGTCGGCCACCCGGACCCCGAGCCGGTCGAAGACCGGCACGACGTCGGCCAGCAGCGGCCGGCCGGCCGGCCAGGTGACCAGGCCGCCCACCCGGTCGCTCCCGGCGGGGCCCTCGGGGCGCAGGGTCAGCCGGCGGTGCTCACTGGCCGGCTTCCGCGACCCGGTCCGCTCCTCGCTCGCTGGCGCTCGCTGCGATGCTCCCGGGTCTTTCAGCCGGCGGCGTGCGCCGGCGGCCGGGGCGCTCACTTCCCGGCGTGCGCGTCGAAGGCGGCGTCGAGGACGTCGAGCCCCTCGGTGAGCAGGTCCTGCCCGATGACCAGCGGCGGCAGGAAGCGCAGCACGTTGCTGTGCGTGCCGGCGGTCAGGGTGATGACGCCCTCGGCGTGGCAGGCCTTGGAGATGGCGTTGGTCAGCGCGGAGTCGGGCTCGTTGGTGCCCGGCTTCACCAGCTCGACGGCGAGCATCGCGCCGCGGCCGCGGACGTCGCCGACCACGCCGGTGCGCTCCTGCAGGGCCTTCAGCCGCGGCAGCATGGTGGCCTCGATCCCGCGCGCGGCGGCGTTCAGGTCGAGCTCCCGCATGGTGCGGATGCTGGCCAGCGCGGCGGCGCAGGACACCGGGTTGCCGCCGTAGGTGCCGCCCAGGCCGCCGGTGTGCACGGCGTCCATCAGCTCGGCGCGGCCGGTCACCCCGGCCAGCGGCATGCCGCCGGCGATGCCCTTGGCGGTGGTGATCAGGTCGGGGACGACGCCCTCGTGCTCCGAGGCGAACCAGGCGCCGGTCCGGCAGAAGCCGGTCTGCACCTCGTCGGCGATGAAGACCGCGCCCGAGCGGCGGCACCAGTCGGTCAGGGCCGGCAGGAAGCCCGGCGCCGGGACGACGAAGCCGCCCTCGCCCTGGATCGGCTCGATGAGCACGGCGGCCACGTTGGCGGCGCCGATCTGCGTCTCGATCAGGTCGATGGCCCGCGCGGCGGCCTGCTCGCCGGTCATCCCCGCCTCGTCGCGGTACGGGTAGGACATCGGCACCCGGTAGACCTCGCCGGCGAAGGGCCCGAAGCCGTGCTTGTACGGCATGTTCTTCGCCGTCAGCGCCATCGTGAGGTTGGTGCGCCCGTGGTAGGCGTGGTCGAAGACGACGACCGCGGAGCGGCCGGTGGCCACCCGGGCCACCTTGACCGCGTTCTCCACGGCCTCGGCGCCGGTGTTGAACAGCGCCGTGCGCTTCTCGTGGTCGCCGGGGGTGAGCCGGTCGAGCTCCTCGGCGACGGCGACGTAGCCCTCGTAGGGACCGACCATGAAGCAGGTGTGGGTGAAGGCGGCGACCTGCGCCTGCACCGCGGCCACGACCTCGGGCGCGGCGTGGCCGACGTTGGTGACGGCGATGCCGGAGCCCAGGTCGATGAAGGAGTTGCCGTCGACGTCGACCACCACGCCGCCGGCCGCGCGCTCGACGTAGACGGGCAGCACGCTGCCCACGGCGGAGGTGACCTCGGCGGCGCGGCGGGCGGCCAGCTCGCGCGAGCGGGGGCCGGGCAGCTCGGTGACGAGGCGCCGCTCCTGGGCGACGGTCGGGGTGCCGGTCAGCAGGTCGGTCATCGCTGTCTCCTCGTGGGCCGGCCTCCCCCGACGGGGGAGGTCCTCGCGTCCAGGGTCCGTGGCGTACGTCTCTCCCGGTACCGTCCGGATCGGCACTCCCGGGGCGTCCGGGTGTCCAGATCGTCGAGAGGTCCTCCCTGTGCCGGTCACCGTCGCGACCCTGCTCGGCGCTCCGTCGCTCGCGCTGACGCTGCGCACGCGTAGCGCGCCGGTGGACCGGGCGATCTCCTGGGTGCACGTCAGCGAGCTCGCCGACCCCACGCCGTTCCTCGAGGGCGGCGAGCTGCTGCTGACCACCGGCCTGGCGCAGACGCCCGACATGGCCGAGGAGTACGTCCGCAGGCTGGCGGGCGCCGGCGTGGTCGGCCTCGGCCTGGGCACCGGCCTCACCCACGCGGAGGTGCCCGCGGAGCTGGTCGCTGCGGCCGACGAGCACGGGCTGGCGGTCCTCGACGTACCCAGGCAGACGCCGTTCATCGCCCTGTCGCGGGCGGTCTCCAGCGCGCTGGCCGCCGAGGAGTACGCGGCGGTCAGCCGGACGTCGACGGTGCAGCGGGAGCTGACCCGCGCCGCGGTCGCCCCCGGTGCCCCGGGCACCGTCGTCGACCGGCTGGCCCGGCACCTCGGCGGCTGGGCGCTGCTGGTCGACGCCGCGGGGACGCCGCTGGAGGCCGCGCCGCCGTCCGCCCGGGGTCGCGCCGGCGGTCTGACGGCGGCGGTCGACCGGCTGCGCACGGCGCGGCCCCCGGCCGGCGCCGCGCTCACCCAGCCCGGCGAGACGGTGCTGCTGCAGTCGCTGGGCACCGGCTCGCGGGTCCGTGGCTTCCTCGCCGTCGGGCGGCCGGGGCCCTTCTCCGCGGGCGACCGGCACGTGGTGAACGCGGCCGCGCTGCTGCTCACGCTGCGGCTGGAGCAGTCCCGCGCGCTCGACAGCGGCACCGCGGCGCTGCGGGCGGCGATCCTGCAGCTGCTGCTGGCCGGGCAGAGAGCCGCGGCCGAACCGGTGGTGGCGGCTCTGGGCGAGCGGCTGCCGGGCGAGCCGGTGCTGGCGATGGCCGTGCTGGGCAGCCCCGAGCAGCGGGCCGCCGCCGTCGACGTGGCCGCCGACGCGGCCGCGCACGTCCGCGAGCCGGTGCTGTCGGCCGAGCTCGACGACGCCCTCGTCGTCCTGGTGCCGGCCGAGGGGCCGCTGGCCGGGCGGCTGGCCGACCTGCCCGAGCGGGTGCCCGGCGCCGTCCTCGGGACCGCGCCGCCGGTGCCGTGGTCGCGGCTGGCCGACGGCGTGCGCCAGGCCCGGCAGGCGGCCGGGCACGGCCGGGCCGCGGGACGGCCGGTCACCGCCTTCGCCGACCTGGCCGGCCGCGGGCTGGCCGCGCTGCTCGACCCGGGCGCCACCACCGCGTTCGCCGAGGCCGCGCTGGCACCGCTGGCCGCCGCCGACCGGGCCGGCCCCGGCGACCTGGTGGAGTCGCTGCGGGTCTGGCTGGCCGCGCACGGGCAGTGGGAGCCGGCCGCGGCCCGCCTGGGCGTCCACCGGCACACGCTGCGCAAGCGGATCCGGCGGGCCGAGGAGCTGCTCGGCCGCGACCTGGACTCCCCCGGCGTCCGCGCCGAGCTCTGGCTGGCCCTGCACCCACCGACCCGGTGACGTCCTGGAACGGCCTCGGTGCAGGGACCCACCGGCCCCGTCCACAGGCTCGCCGCGAGCCTGCGAGCGGTGAGGAGGACGGGGTCCTCTCAGAAGGCGGGCATCACCTCGTCGTGCAGCAGCTGCAGCTGCTCCTCCACCGTGGCGACGCCGGGGATCTCCCGCCCGGTGAAGGCCTTCACCAGCGAGGCGTCGGTGATGGCGGCGATGACGTGGTTGACCCCGGCCGGCTCGATCTCCTTGATCTTGGCCGTGACCTCCTCGGGTGAGCCGGAGAACGACAGCTTGTCGGCGATCTCCGGGGTGGTCAGCTCGATGCCCCGCGCGAGGTCACCGCCGGCGATCGCGTCGATGATCGGCTTGAGGTCGTCGGGGTCCACGCCGTTGCGCTCGAGCTGCTCGGCCGGCATCGACGAGGCGTAGATGCCGACCATGCTGCGGGCGGCGTCCTTGGCGGCCGCGGAGTCGCGGCCGACCGAGACGACGACCCACGCGCCGAAGTCCAGCGTCGTCCAGTCCTTCCCGGCCTTCTCGGCACCCGCCCGCAGGTTCTCCGCGGCGTACTCGTAGGCCTCGCGGGTGTAGCTCAGCGCGTGGTGGCAGCCGTCGGAGTGCTCGGCGGCGGCCACGAAGGACCGGGGTCCGCGCATGGCGCCCATCTTCACCGGCAGCCGCTGCTGCACCGGCCGGGCGAAGGTGAACAGCCCGTCGTAGGAGAAGAACTCGCCGTCGAAGGTGATCGCACCCTCGTCGAGGAACGTCCGCACGACATGCACGCCCTCGATCACCCGCGACAGCGGCTTGGTCGTCGTCCAGTCGGTTCGGTACTGGGCGAGCAGCCCGAAGTTGCCGCTGGAGAGCACCACCTCGGCGCGGCCGCCGGTGAGCTCGTCGAGCGTGGCCGCGGCCTGCGCGATGAGGGTGGGCTCGCGCAGGGTGACCGCGGAGACGCTGGGGCCCATCCGGACCCGGGACGTCCGCGCGGCTGCAGCGGCGAAGAGCAGCCAGAGGTCCTTGTGCCAGGTCTCGTCGGCGGCGTAGACCGCGTGGAAGCCGAGCCGGTCGGCGAGCTCGATCGCCCGCAGCGACTCCTCGAGGGGGTAGTCGGGCAGCATCGCGTAGCTGAACCTCATCGGATCTCCTCACTCACCGGGACACCGGCGTCCCGTCGGATCTGTCGGAGCTGCGCGGCCACCTCACGGGCGTCGCCCTCGGGGATGTCCGCGGAGTGCCGGTCCGGGCGGGCCAGGAACAGGTAGAGCAGCCCGGTGCCGGCCACGATGACGAGGCCGATCGCCACGATCCAGCGGTCGAGGAAGGTCTCGGTGCCGGGTGCGGGCTTGATCAGCAGGACGATGGCGAAGATCCCGTAGGCGAGGGCCAGGACGTTGACGACCGGGCCGGCCGAGCCCAGGTTCCACAGGCCCGCCGGCCGCCAGCCCCGCAGCCGCTGCCGGAGCGCGGCGAGCACGACCGCCTGGAAGGCGATGTAGATGCCGAGCACGGCGAAGGCGGTGACCCGGGCGAGGCTGTCGGGCTGCCAGAAGACGAACAGGCAGATCAGCACCGGGACGACGCACACGACGAGCAGCGCGTTGGTGGGGACGGCGTGCCGCTCGGAGACGTGCGCCAGCCAGCCGCTGGCGGGGAGCATGCGGTCGCGGGCGAAGGCGTAGAGCAGTCGACTGCCGGCGGCCTGCAGGGACAGCACGCAGGAGACGAACGCGGTGACGGCGACGAGGAGGAAGACCTTGGACCCCACGGTGCCCAGCGAGCTCTCCAGGATCGTCGGGATCGGGTCGACGTCCTCACCGGCCATGATCGCCTGCAGCTGGGCGTCGGGGGCGGCGAGCACGTAGCCGGCGTAGGACATGAGGCCGGAGACGCCGCCGACGAGGATGGTC
>DASQXT010000115.1:0-2296 GCA_035639575.1 Geodermatophilus sp. | reverse complement strand
GCTTGATCGACAGCCCCCCGGAGTCGAAGGTGATCCCCTTGCCGACCAGCACCGGGTGCCCGGGCCGCGCCGACGGCGGCCGGTAGGACACGACGATCACCCGCGGCGGGGTGGCCGAGCCGCCGCCGACGGCGAGCACGCCGCCGAAGCCCCCGGCCCGCAGGTCGTCGGGGTCGAGCACGCGCACGGTGACGTGATCGAGACCGGCGAGCCGCTCCCCCGCCTCGGCGGCGAGCCACGCCGGGTCCTTGGTGTTGCTGGGCGTGTTGACCAGGTCGCGGGCCCAGGCGACCGCGTGCCCGGTGACCTCGCCGGCCCGCGCGGCGGCGGTCACCGCGGGGTCGGCGGCGTCGGCGGCGACGACCGTGACCGTTCGCAGCCGCGGCGGATGCGGCGTGGAGGTCTCGCGGAAGCGGTAGCCGGCCAGCAGCGCGGCCTCGACGGCGGCGCGGACCTCCTCGGCGCCCGCGGGGGCCGCCGCGTCGTCCAGCGGCAGCACCAGCCGGCGCGCGCCGTGCTCGGCGAGGGTCTGCGCGCGGCGGACCGCGGTGGCCACGTAGCCGCGCAGGTCCGGCAGCGTCGCGTCGCCGATCCCGACGGCGACCACACTGCGGGGACGGCGGCCGGGCACCGGCAGGTTGGTGACGTTGCCCGGGCGGCCGGTGTTGCCGGTGTCGGCCAGCGCGCCGGCGAGCAGCACGGCGTCCACCGGCGCGTCCGGGCCGGTCAGCCAGCCGGGCAGGTCGGTGCCGCTGCCGACCGGCACGGCCAGGACGTCGTCCTCACCCAGCGCCGGGAGGGTGGACCGGACCTCGACCCGCGGCAACGGTGCGGCCCCGGTCGCCGGCGAGCTGCCGGCGGCCGGGGCCGTGTCCTCCTGCGCGGGGCTGCCCGGGGGCAGGTGCGCTGCGGTGTTCAGCTGGTCGCGCCCTTCAGGGCCTCGGAGAGGGCGGCAGCCTCGTCGGGCGACAGCTCGACGACGAGACGGCCGCCGCCTTCGAGCGGAACGCGCATGACCAGGCCGCGCCCTTCCTTGGTGACCTCGAGGGGACCTTCACCCGTGCGCGGCTTCATGGCCGCCATGCGTGCCTCCTTCGTCGGCCGTGCGCAGCCCGCGGGCTGCGCACGGCGTCGTCGATGCTGTGAGCTCCGCTCACATGATCCCGTATCCCCGGCGCAGGTCCAACCCGAGCCCCCGTCCGGGCCGTGTCGACGGCCTGGCCGAGGCCCCCTCCCGGCCTCCCCCGCACGGTCGGGGACGCCGCCGAGGGGGCCGGGGCGAGGTCACGGCCCGGTCGCGCGGAAGCAGGTGACCACGTGGTCGTCGACCATCCCGGTGGCCTGCATGAGGGCGTAGGCCGTCGTCGGCCCGACGAAGACGAAGCCGCGGCGCTTGAGCTCGCGGGCCATCGCGGTCGACTCCGGACTGGTCGCCGGGACGTCGGCGAGGGTGGCCGGGCGGGGCCGCGGGGCCGTCGGCGCGAAGGACCACAGCAGCGCCGACAGCCCCTCCGGGACCCGCTGCGCGGCACGCGCGTTGGCGACGGCGGCGGCGATCTTGGCGCGGTTGCGGACGATGCCGGCGTCGGCGAGCAGCTGCGCCTCGTCGTCCGGACCGAACGCCGCCACGGCGTCGATCGAGAAGCCGGCGAAGGCGGCGCGGAACGCCGGGCGCTTGCGCAGGATGGTGAGCCAGGACAGCCCCGACTGGAACGCCTCGAGCGAGAGCCGCTCGAAGAGCGCGTCGTCGCCGTGCAGCGGCGTCCCCCACTCCTCGTCGTGGTAGGCCACGTACTCCGGCGCGCTGTCCCCCCACGCGCACCGGACCAGCTCTGTCGTGCGGGGGCGGTCGTCCACGCCGGGCACGCTAGCCACCGGCAGTGACGGTGGCGTCAGCCCAGGCCCACGCCCAGGCCCACGCCCGGCGCCCACCCGGACAGCGTCTTGCGGTACGCCCAGCGGGTGCCGAGGTCGTCCTCGACGCGCACCGCGGCGTTGCTCGAGGCGAGCTGAGGGCAGCCCACCACGAGAGGGGACTCAGGGGACGGCGGCGTCCACGTCCCCCAGCTCGGTGCGGTCGCGGCGCACCGGGCTGCGGCGGGTGGCCAGCACGCAGCCGAGCACCACGACCGGCAGGCCGATGACGAGACCGAGGGTGAACGGCTCGTCGAGCAGCAGCACGCCGAGCAGCACCGCCACGGCCGGGTTGAGGAAGGTGATGACCAGCGCGCGCTGCGGACCGACCTCGCGGATCAGCGCGAAGAACAGCGCCAGCGCCAGGGCGGTGCACACGACC